>NZ_JBHXCW010000081.1:0-31620 GCF_042725365.1 Lentzea sp. NPDC060358
GGGGAGAGGCGGGCGGCCCGCTCGGGGCCGGATGCCGGCCTGTTCGCTCAAGCGGCATCCGGGGTTCGGGGAACGCGGCGGGGACACCGGGCGCGGAGTGGGAGTGGGGCTCCGCGCCCGGCGGCTTCGCTGCAGGGCGGTCTTGAGGCAGGGCCACCGGTAGCCCGGCGGTTTGCCGGCACCCTGGCTGGGCGGTGCTCTGGCTGGGCGGCACCGTGGTTGGGCGGCGCTCCGGATGGGCGGCACCGTGGCTAGGCGGCTCCCTAGCTGGGCGGGCACCCTGGCTCGGCGGTGCTCCGGATGGGCGGCGAGCCCGCTCGGCAGCCGTTCGGGCTCCGCAGCCGTTCCGGGTTCGGTGGTGGCCTCATGGGCGGTTGGGCGCAGAAGGGGTGGTGAGCGGGCGCTTGCGGGGTGCGAGCGCCCGCTTCTGGCCGGTGCGGAGTCGGGGCTCGGTGCTCCGTGCCGGCTGCTCGGGTTGGGCTCGGGGGATTCGGGGGTGCCGTGCGCCCTCTGGTCAGGGGAGGTGGGCGCGGCGTTCCCGGAAGCCCAGGGCCGCTGCCACGTGGTCGGCTGTCGGGCGGTCCGACTCGGCCAGGTCGGCCAAGGTCCAGGCCACTCGCAGGCAACGGTCTGCTCCTCTGCCCGTCAGGGCGCCGGTGGACAGGGCTCGGTCCAGGAGGGTCGTGGTGGGGCGCGGCAGGGCGAACTCGCGGCGCAGGGCCGGGCCCGGGACCTGGGCGTTGGTCGGCCAGGTGTGGCCGTGGGCCTGCCAGCGGGTGGCTGCTCTGGAGCGGGCCTTCAGGACTCGTTCGCGGACCACCGCCGTCGGTTCCGGTGGGGCCGCGTCCGCGTTCGACATGGCCGTGGTGGCTCTCATGTGGACGCGGAGGTCCACGCGGTCGAGCAGCGGGCCGGAGAGGCGGGACTGGTAGCGGCGGCGGACCGTGGCCGTGCAGGTGCAGTCGATCTCCTTCGGCGGGGCGCACGGGCACGGGTTGGTGGCCAGGATCAGCTGGAAGCGGGCCGGGTAGCGGGCTATGCCGTCGCGGCGCGGGATGCGGATCTCGCCCTCCTCCAGGGCCGTGCGGAGGGTGTCGATCGTCTTCTGGCCGAACTCGCAGGCCTCGTCCAGGAAGAGGACGCCGCGGTGGGCTCGGGAGGCGGCGCCCGGTTTGGCCATGCCGCTGCCGCCGCCGATCAAGGCCGCCATCGACGTCGTGTGGTGCACGTTGACGAACGGCGGGGTGGACACCAGCGGGTCGCCGGGCGACAGGACGCCCGCCACCGAGTGGACGGCGGTGACGGCCAGGGCGTCCTGGCGGGTCAGGGGTGGGAGCAGGCCCGGCAGGCGTTCGGCGAGCATCGTCTTGCCGGTGCCGGGCGGGCCTGTCAGGAGCAGGTGGTGGGCACCGGCGGCGGCCACCTCCAGGGCCCAGCGCGCCTCCGGCTGGCCCACCACGTCGGCCAGGTCGGCGGTCCGGGGCTCCGGCAGGTCCACTGCGGGCGGGGGTGGCGTGAGCGCCGCCGTCTCGCCTCGCAACCACGCCAGGACCTCGGCCAGGGTGTGGGCGCCGTGGATCTGCATGCCGTCGACCAGGGACGCCTCCGGCAGCGAGTCGACCGGGACCACCGCCGTCAGCAGGCCCGCGCGTCTCGCGGCCAGCAGGGACGGGAGGACGCCGCGCACCGGGCGGACCCGGCCGTCTAGCGCCAGCTCGCCCAGCAGGACCGTGGTGGTCAGGCGGTCGAGCGGGACCGAGCCCGCCGCGGCGAGGGTGGCGCAGGCGATCGCCAGGTCGTAGCCGCTGCCGCCCTTGGGCAGGTTGGCGGGCGACAGGCCCAGCACGATGCGCTGCTTCGGCCACTCCTCCTCGCTGTTGCGGACAGCGGCCTTCACGCGCTCCTTCGACTCGTGCAACGACGCGTCGGGGAGCCCGAGGAGGTGGGTGCGAGGCTGGCCCACGCCCACGTCGGCCTCGATCTCGACGGCCAGCCCGTCCACGCCGTGCAGAGCCACGGACCACGCCTGCGCCAGAGCCATCTCAGGCTCCCCGCAGGTGCTGCAGGCGGGCCTCGCCGTCCGGCGGCCAGGTGACCGAGATCAGGTCGACGCGGACGTCGCACCAGCCGACGCCGTGCGCGGCCAGCCACCGCAGCGCCGTGCGGCGCAGGCGGGAGAGCTTGTCCGCGTCCACGGCCTCGTCCGGGCGGCCCCAGACCGGCCCGGACCGCGTCTTGACCTCGCAGACGACCAGGCGGCCGTCCTCCACCGCGACGACGTCGAGCTCACCGTCGCGGCACGTCCAATTGCGCGACAGGACCGCGAGGCCCTGCCCCTCCAGGTACCTGCACGCCAGGTCCTCGCCCTGCCGGCCCAGCTCCTGCTGCCTGGTCCCGGCCGATGCCCGTGCCACCACCACTGCCTCGCCTCCCTGCGGGTCGTTGGGTACGACCTTGCAGGGCGGGACGGGGTGGGCGGTGGGGCCGAGGGCGATCTGTGGACAACTCGGCGGCTGTGGACAACTCAGCCGTTGTCGATCTTGGAACGGCGGAGTTGTCGGTGGGGTGTGCTAGTGCGCCGGATCAGCTCGGGAACGGCCCGCTCTCCGGCAAGCGGAGGTCCGGCTTGTCCAGCTCCTCCACGTTCACGTCCTTGAACGTGATGACGCGAACGTTCTTGACGAACCTCGCGGGGCGGTACATGTCCCACACCCACGCGTCCGACATGCGCACCTCGAAGTACACCTCGCCGTCGGCGTTGCGCACCTGCACGTCCACCGAGTTGGCCAGGTAGAAACGACGTTCGGTCTCCACGACGAACGAGAACTGGCTGACTATGTCGCGGTACTCCTTGTACAGCGACAACTCCATCTCGGTCTCGTACTTCTCGAGATCCTCTGCACTCATTACGCCTCCGCGCGGGTCATCATCTGCTCCGCGCCCTCCCTCGTCGCGAGCTCCCCGGCGTCAGCCGGGGTTGCCTCATTCTGGACCACGGCCGTCGCGGTCGTGGCGCGCGCCACCCTGTGCGGCGCGGCGAGACCGTGCTTGGCAGCCGCGGCTGCCACATTTACATATGACCACCGATGCTCCGCACACGGCCCGTGTTCCAGCAACGCGGCCGTGTGGTCCGGCGTGCAGTACCCCTTGTGCACGTTGAACCCGTACTCGGGGTGGCGCTCGTGCAGGTCGGCCATGATCCGGTCCCGCGTGACCTTGGCCAGCACCGACGCCGCCGCCACGCACGCCGCCGCCTGGTCGCCCTTGAGCACCGCGACGTTCGGCGCGGGCATCCCCGGCACCTTGAACCCGTCGGTCAGCACGTAGCCGGGGTGCGTCGACATCTGCGCCACCGCGCGCCGCATGCCCTCGATGTTCATGACGTGGATGCCCAGCCAGTCGATGTCGGCCGGCGGCACGACGATCACCGAGTGGTCGAGCGCGCGCTTGAGCACCAGGTCGTACATCCGGTCGCGCGCCGACGCCGTCATCAGCTTCGAGTCGTTCAGGCCCTCGAACCGCGAAGCATCACCCGGCCGGAGGACGCACGCCGCGATCACCAGCGGTCCCGCGCACGGGCCGCGGCCTGCCTCGTCGACGCCGGCGACAGGACCCAGTCCCCTGCGCTCCAGCGTGCTCTGCAACGCCCAGTTCCCCGACGAGCCCCGCACCACCGCGCGAGGGGGTAAGAGCATGGTCATCGGCGGAATCGGTCTCGCACTCGACGTCCGAGCAGCAGGAGCGGCCACGCCGCGACGATACCGAGGCCCATCGGGATGTTCTCCTGCCATCCCGGCGCGCCCATCGAGACGGCCTGCGGGTCGTGGTCGGACACCCCGCCCCACCTCGACGGCGGCAGCACGATCACGCGCGCCTTGCCGATCACGTCGTCCACCGGCACGAGCCCGTTGAGCCCGCCCTGGCCCTGGCAGCGCGAGTCGCAGGAGTGGTTGCGGTTGTCGCCGAGCACGAACAGCATGCCGTCCGGGATCTTGAGCTCCTCGAACGCCTCCTGCTCGGCCGGCACGCCCTCGTCGAAGTGCTTGTACGGCTCGTCCAGCGGCTTGCCGTCCACCGTCACGCGGTTCTGCTCGTCGCAGCACTTCACGGTCTGCCCGCCGACGGCGATCACGCGCTTGACGAAGTCCTCCTCGTTCGCCGACGGCAGCCCGATCAGCGATCCGAGCCACGACAGCGCCTCGGAGACCGGGTTGCCCGGCTCGTCGGAGACGAAGTCGTTCTGCCACGACGGCGGCCCGCGGAACACGACCACGTCGCCGGGCGCCGGTTCGGTGAAGCGGTAGGTGACCTTGTCGACGAGCACGCGGTCGCCGTAGCAGTCGGTGCACCCGTGCAGCGTCGTCTCCATCGACTCCGACGGGATCATGTAGACGCGGCCGAGGAAGACCTGGATGAGGATCGCGAGGCCGAATGCGACCACGATGAGGACGGGCAGCTCTTTCCAGAAGTTGCCCTTTTTCTTCTTCTTCGAAGATTTATCCGAAGGGTCCGAACCGGGCTCGTCGCTGGACGGCGTGTGCTCTGGATCGACGTCAACCACGAGTTCAGCCTAGGGGCTGCGGGTTGTGATCCGACACAACACTCCACCGATCTTTCGGGAACACGACGTACCGGGCCTTGCCGATGACGTTCTCCAGTGGAACGGTGCCCGCTACGCCCCCGCCGCCCTGTTTGCGCGAGTCGGTGGAGTTCATCCGGTTGTCCCCCATCACGAACAACCGGCCCTCCGGCACGCGCACCGGCGCGAACGGCTCGTGGTCCACCGCGGAGCTGCCGGGCTGCCAGTACACATAGGGCTCATCGAGCAGTTTGCCGTCCACGACGACACGGTGCTGCTCGTCGCAACACATCACCGTCTGTCCCGGAAGTGCGATGACGCGCTTGACGAAGTCGCGTTCGCTGGCGGGCGCGAGACCCAGCAACGAACCGACGTTCTGCACGACGCGAGCGACGGGGTTGGCCGGCTGCGGGACGCGGAAGTCGTTGTCGGTCCACGCCTCGGGGCCGCGGAAGACGACCACCTCACCCGGCTCGACGTCGCCGAACCGGTAGACGATCTTGTCGACCAGCACCCTGTCGTTCTCACAACCGGTGCAACCGTGCAGCGTGCGCTCCATCGACGCCGAGGGGATCACGTAGACCCGCGCCACGAACGCCTGGATCAGCACCGTCAGCACGAGGGCCGTCAGCGCGACGTAGAGAATCTCTCTCCAGACAGGAGTACGCCCCCGCTCCGGTTCATCCGGTGCGGAGGCGTCCTCGAAGTCTGCTGGGCTCGAAGCCACCGGTCAGGAGACCGGACGGGCCTCGCGCTTCTCCTTGATCTTGGCGGCCTTGCCGCGCAGCTCGCGCAGGTAGTACAGCTTGGCGCGACGCACGTCACCGCGGGTGACGACCTCGATCTCGGAGATGTTCGGGGAGTGCACCGGGAAGGTGCGCTCGACGCCGACACCGAAGGAGACCTTGCGGACGGTGAAGGTCTCGCGGATGCCGCCGCCCTGGCGACGGATCACGACGCCCTGGAACACCTGGACGCGCTCGCGCGAGCCCTCGATGACGCGGACGTGAACCTTCAGCGTGTCACCGGCGCGGAAGGCCGGGACGTCGGAGCGCAGCGACTGGGCGTCAAGTGCGTCCAGGATGTTCATCGGTGGTCCTCACGTGTGTCTGTGAACTCCCCAGAGCATGTTCCATGGCTGTGCACGACATGATGGGGGTCGGCTTGGAGCGCATGCCGGTACGACGACCGGCTGCGGCAACTGTTCCAGTGTGCCAGACCGGGCACCCCGGAATGAAATCGACCTACTCGCCGCCTTCGCGCAGGCGCGCGAGCAGGGCGCGGTCGTGCTTGTCGAACGCGTCGTCCGGCACCGATTCCAGCAGGTCGGGGCGCCGTTCGAAGGTCCGGGCGAGCGACTGGTCACGCCGCCACCGGTTGATCAGCCGGTGGTTGCCCGACCGCAGCACGTCCGGCACGGCGAGCTCGCGCCACACCTCCGGCCGCGTGTAGCTCGGGCCCTCCAGCAGACCGTCCTGGAACGAGTCCTCGGCGTGCGACTTCGGGTTGCCGAGCACGCCGGGCAGCAGTCGCGCGACCGCTTCCACGATGGCGAGCACGGCCACTTCGCCGCCCACGAGCACGTAGTCGCCGATGGACACCTCGTCGACGCGCACGCGCCGTGCGGCGTCATCGACCACACGCTGGTCGATGCCTTCGTAGCGGCCGCACGCGAACACGAGGTGCGACTCGCTCGCGTACTCGTGCGCGAGCGCTTGCGTGAACGGACGGCCGGCCGGCGTCGGCACGATGAGGCGCGTGGAGTCCGTGCACACGTCGTCGAGCGCGGGACCCCAGATGTCGGCCTTCATGACCATGCCGGGACCGCCGCCGTACGGGCTGTCGTCGACGGCCTTGTGCACGTCCTGGGTCCAGTCGCGCAGGTCGTGCACGCCGACGCTGATCAGTCCCCTGTCGATCGCCTTGCCGAGCAGCGCGGCGCGCAGCGGCGCCAGGTACTCGGGGAAGATCGTGACGACGTCAATCTGCATCGAGCAGGCCCTCGGGCGGGTCGAGCACGACGCGGCCGCCGCGCACGTCCACAGTGGGCACGATCTCGCGCACGAACGGCACGAGCACCTCGCGCCCGTCGATCACCACGACCAGCAGCTCACCGCCGGGACCGTGGACGATCTCCTTGACCTTGCCGAGCTCCGTGCCGTCGACGAGTTCCGCGGCGAGCCCTTCGAGCTCGTGGTCGTAGAACTCGTCGGGGTCGTCGGTCGGCGGCAGGTCGTCGGTGCTGCCCAGCAGCAACGTGCCGCGCAACGCCTCGGCGACGTCGCGCGTGACGACTTCCTCGAAACGCACGAGCAGCCGCCCGGCATGAGGCCGGGCGGCTGACACGGTGAGGCTTCGGGACGTGCCGTCACGCAGCTTCGCCTGGAGCGTGGCTCCGAGCTTGAACCGCAGTTCGGGTGAATCGGTGCGCACGTCGACGGCGAGTTCGCCGGTGATCCCGTGCGCCTTGGCCACACGGCCGACAACGACGTCCATTTGCCCTTGAAGTTCGTTCAGCGGTCGGTGTCGACGACGTCGACCCGCACACCACGACCGCCGATGCCGGCCATCACGGTGCGCAGAGCCGTCGCGGTGCGACCGCCACGGCCGATCACCTTGCCGAGGTCGTCCGGGTGGACGTGGACCTCGAGGGTGCGGCCGCGGCGGGTCGTGACGAGGTTCACCCGGACGTCGTCCGGGTGGTCGACGATGCCGCGAACGAGGTGTTCGAGGGCGTCAGCCAACAAACTCACGCCTCGTCCTTGGTCGCCTCGGCGTCAGCCTTGGGGGCGTCGTCCTTCTTGGCGGCCTTCTTCTTCGGCGTGGTGGCCTCGGTCATCGGCTCCTCGTTCGCGGCGGCGAGCGCGGCGGCGAACAGGTCGGCCTTGGAGGTCTTCGGCTCCTTGACGCGCAGGGTGCCCTCGGCGCCCGGCAGGCCCTTGAACTTCTGCCAGTCACCGGTGATCTCCAGCAGGCGCTGGACGGACTCGGTCGGCTGCGCGCCGACACCCAGCCAGTACTGCGCGCGCTCGGAGTCGACCGCGATGAACGACGGCTCTTCCTTGGGGTGGTACTTGCCGATCGTCTCGATGGCCTTGCCGTCGCGACGGGTGCGCGCGTCGGCGACCACGATGCGGTAGTACGGCTGGCGGATCTTGCCGAGACGCTGAAGCTTGATCTTGACGGCCATTGGCCTGGTACTCCTCGAGAGCTCTGTGTCGGTGGTTCGCACGGCCGTGGCCCGGGCAGAGGGGCCGACCACGACGGACAGCGGGCAATTGTGCCAGATGGGGGCCGGTGGATCCGAATCGGGTCCTACGCGAACGGCGCGACGGCGCCCAGCGCTTCTTTCACGGCACGCGCGTGTTCGACGGCACCGGGCGTGTCGCCGTGCACGCACAACGACTCGGCGTTGGTCTTGAGGACCGTGCCGTCGACCGCGACCAGTTCGCCGTCCAGGAGCCGCTTCGCCCGTTCGACGACCTGAGCGGTGTCGGTGAGCAGCGCGTTCGGCTGGCTGCGCGGAACGAGGGTCCCCTCGGGCGTGTAGCCGCGGTCGGCGAACGCCTCCTGCACGGGCCGAAGACCTGCCTTCTCCGCCTTGGCGAGCAGCTGCGAGCCCGGCAGGCCGAGGATCGGCAGGTCCTTGAACGCCTTGGCGCCGTTGACGACCGCTTCGGCCTGCTTCTCGTGGTGGACCGTCGCGTTGTAGAGCGCGCCGTGCGGTTTCACGTAGACGACCTCGGTGCCCGCCGCTCGCGCACACGCGTCGAGGGCGCCGATCTGGTAGAGCACCTCGTCGGCCAGCTCGGCCGGGTCAGCGTCGACGAAGCGGCGGCCGAACCCGGCGAGGTCGCGGTAGGAGACCTGGGCGCCGATCCTGACGCCGTTGCGCGCGGCCTCCTCACAGACCCTGCGCATGGTGGACGGGTCGCCGGCGTGGAAGCCGCACGCGACGTTCGCGCTGGTGATCACGCCCAGCAGCGCGGTGTCGTCGCCGAGCTGCCAGATGCCGAAGCCCTCGCCGAGGTCGCTGTTCAGGTCCATCACATGACCCCTACGGAGACGAGCAGGAGGGTGAGTCCCGGCAGGAAGTTGTTCATCACGTGCGCCACGATGCTCGCCCCGAGCCGGCGGGTGATCAGCCGGGCGATGCCGATCGGGATGGCGATCACGAGCAGCAGCGACGTGCGCAGCGGTTCGAAGTGGCCGATCGCGAAGATCACGGTCGTGAGCCCGAACGCGGCCCAGCGGCTCCAGCCCTGGCGTTCGACGGCTCCCCACAGCAGGCCGCGGTAGATGATCTCCTCGCACACCGGCCCGATGAGGCTCACGTAGAGGAACATCGTGATCGCGGCGGCGAGCGGGAGGTTCGCGCCGCTGAGCAGGTCGCCGACGGCGCTGGTGGCGTTCTGCTCGCCGACGACCTTCGCCCAGAGCGTGGCGGCGGAGTAGGTGAGGACGAGGCCGAGGATGCCGAGCTTGAGCCCGGTCGCCACGTCCTCCTTGGTCATGCTGAACCGGAGGTCGATCCGGGGACCGTTGCCGCGCACGAAGGTGATCACGATCGCGGTGCCGGCGGCCAGGACCGTCGGCACGATCGATCCGATGATCACCAGCGGCACCGAGTCGTACAGGCTCACGCCGAACTGCCGGGCCGCGGCCGTGATGAACACGGCGCTCAGGATGAAGACGGCCTCCACCAGCAGGAACGCGCCGAAACCCCAGCGCTGGCCGACCCGTTCGGGCTCCGGGTTGCGGCTGATGTCCCGCACGCCTTCGAGGAAGCCCCGCTTGGGCTCCAGGGACTCCGGCTCACTCACGCTCTGCAATCTAGTCACGCCTCGGCAACCTGCCGGTGAAGTGCTGGCCGCGACACCCTCATGATCAGCTCACCTCGCGATCGACGGCTGGGGAAGCACCGGTGCGCTGTCGGTGCCTCGCGATACGCTTGGAGTGGGGACCACGATCCCCCTTGGGGGACGCTGCCGCCCCCGAATCCGAGGTTACTGTGCGGCACCGACGGTTCCGGGCCAAGCACCTGGCCAAAAGATGGTCAGATCGGGTCGCCGCAGGATGTCCCGCCTCCCCTGGACGGATCGACCTACTTCCGGGGCCGCAAACCTCCGTGACCGGGCCGGGTGACGCCGCGTGAGGTCTTCGGCGCCGGGGTGTCCGGTGCGGCCGGACGGGAACGCCGGTGGCCCGTCAGCGGCGCAGCGTCGTCTCCTGGTCCATGTGGGACAGCTTCTCCGGGTTGCGCACCGCGTAGAGACCGCTGATCACCCCGGCCTCCACCCGCACCGCGACCACCGTGTCGAGCACACCGCCGAACTTCAGCACCAGCGCCGGGCAGCCGTTGACCTGGGCGGGTTCCATCGTCCAGTCGTCCACCCTGGTCAGGCCGCCGAGCAGCATGCGCGCCACCTTCGAGGCGCCCACCACCGGGCGCGCCACGGCCTGCTTCACGCCGCCACCGTCGCCGAGGAACACGACGTCGGGGGCCAGCAGGTCCAGCAGCGCCTGGAGGTCGCCGGTCTCGGTGGCGCGCTGGAACGCGGCGAGGACGGAGCGGGACTCGGCCTGCGTCACCACCTCGCGCGGGCGGCGGGCGGCCACGTGCGAGCGGGCGCGGTGCGCGATCTGGCGGACGGCCGCGGGGTTCTTGTCCACGGCGGCGGCGATCTCGTCGTAGTCCAGGCCGAACACCTCGCGCAGGACGAAGACGGCCCGTTCGGTCGGGGTCAGGGTCTCCAGGACCAGCATCACCGCCATCGACACGCTGTCGGCCAGTTCCACGTCGTCGGCGACGTCCGGGGCGGTCAGCAGCGGCTCGGGGAGCCACGAGCCCACGTACGACTCCTTGCGGCGGCCCAGGGTGCGCAGGCGGCCGAGGGCCTGGCGGGTCACGATCCGGACCAGGTAGGCGCGGTGGTTCTCGACCGTGCCGTGGTCGACGCCCGCCCAGCGCAGCCACGTCTCCTGCAGCACGTCCTCGGTGTCGGCGGCGGAGCCGAGCATCTCGTAGGCGATCGTGAAGAGCAGGTTGCGGTGGCTGACGAACGAGTCGGTCGCGGCGTCCATGCACACAAGACACCAGCCCGCGCTCGTTCGTGACAGTGGCCCGGATCACAGTCACACGCGGCGGTGGTCCGGCATCTCGTGGTCGTCCGGCAAGACCACCGAGGGAGGACCCCGTGGAACAGCGCATCGACCTCTTCGCCACCGAGACCGGCGCCAAGCTCGCCAAGCGGTTCGCCGGCCTCAGCGCCGTGCTGCACCAGTCGCCGCTGCCGAAGACCGTGATCGAACTGGTCAGCCTGCGGGCGAGCCAGCTCAACGGCTGCGGCTTCTGCCTCGACATGCACGTCAAGGAGGCCGTCGCGAACGGCGAGGACCCGCTGCGGCTGCACCTCGTCGCCGGGTGGCGCGAGACGACGGTGTTCACCGACGCCGAACGGGCCGCGCTCGCCCTCACCGAGGAGGGCACGCACCTGACGCCCACCGGGGCGAGCGACGAAACCTGGGCCGCCGTGCGCGAGCACTACGACGACGAGCAGGTGGCCGCGCTGGTGTGCCTGGTCGGGCTCATCAACGCGGCCAACCGGATGGGCGTGATCACGCGCCGGAAGGGCGGGTCGTACGAGGTCGGCGCCCTGGCGAAGGTCTAGTGGATCCGGCCCCTGAGCATGATCATTCTCGGCGACCGCAGGACCTCGAGGTCCTCCCGGGGGTCGGCGTCGTAGACCACGATGTCCGCGGCCGCGCCCTCGGTCAGCGAGGGGAAGCCGAGCCACGAGCGGGCGTTCCACGACGCGGCGCCGATGGCGTCCGAGGCGCTCATGCCCACGCGGTGCAGCGCGACGATCTCGTCGACGATGCGGCCGTGCGCGATGCCACCGCCCGCGTCGGTGCCCGCGTAGACCGGCACGCCCGCCTCGATCGCGGAGGACACCGCCGTCGAGACGCGGGCGTGCAGGTCGCGCATGTGGTTCGCGTACACCGGGTACCTGCCGGCCTTCTCGGCGATGCCCGGGAACGTCTCGATGTTGATCAGCGTCGGCACCAGCGCGGTGCCGTGCTGGGCCATCAGCGCGATCGTGTCGTCGGTGAGGCCCGTGCCGTGCTCGATGCAGTCGATGCCCGCGCCGATGAGGCCGGGCAGCGCGTCCTCGCCGAAGACGTGTGCCGTCACGCGGGCACCGGCGTCGTGGGCGACCTCGACCGCCTGCACCAGCTCGTCGTCCGTCCATAGTGGAGCCAGGTCGCCGACGCCGCGGTCGATCCAGTCGCCGACCAGCTTCACCCAGCCGTCGCCGTGGGCGACCTGCTCGGCCACGGCGGTGGCCAGGTCGGACTCGATCTCCACGCCGATGTGCGGGAGGTAGCGCTTGGGCTTCGCGATGTGCCGGCCCGCGCGGATGATCCGCGGCAGGTCCAGGCGCTCCTGCAACGGCGTGGTGTCGATCGGCGAGCCGCAGTCGCGGATCAGCAACGTGCCCGCGGCGCGGTCGGTGAGCGCCTGCTCGACGGCCTCCGGCAGCTCCACGCCGCCCTGCGGGCCCAGGCCGACGTGGCAGTGCGCGTCGACCAGGCCCGGGACGAGGAACCCGCCGTCGACCACGGTCTGCGCGCCCGGCACCGGCTGGGTGCGCACGCGGCCGTTCACGACCCACAGGTCTCGCGGCTCGCCGTCCGGGAGGACGACGCCGCGCAGGTGCATGGTCACTTCTTCTTGTCGTCCCCGTCGAACTTGAACTTCGACGGGTCGAAGCCGGGCGGGAGCTCGTTCATGCCGCCGCCGAGCTTCGACAGGTCGGGCATCCCGCCGCCGGGCATGCCGGGAAAGCCACCGGGCAGGCCGCCCGGCATCATCCCGGGGAAGCCGCCCTTGACCTTCGGCGGCGTCGGGCCGCGTCCGCCCTTGCCCTTCTTCCCCTTCTTGCCCTTGCGGGTCTTGCTGGGGCCGTAGCCGCCCATGCGCCCGGCCATCGACGCCATCATCTTGCGGGCCTCGAAGAAGCGGTTGACCAGGTCGTTGACGTCGCTGACCTTCACGCCCGAGCCGTTCGCGATGCGCAGCCGGCGGGACGCGTTGATCATCTTCGGGTCGTCGCGCTCGGCCGGGGTCATGCCGCGGATGATCGCCTGGATGCGGTCGAGGTGCTTCTCGTCCAGCATCGCCAGCTGGTCCTTCATCTGACCGGCGCCGGGCAGCATGCCGAGCAGGTTCGCGATGGGGCCCATCTTGCGGATGGCGAGCATCTGCTCCAGGAAGTCCTCGAGCGTGAGCTGGCCGGTGTGCAGCTTCGCGGCGGCCTTCTCGGCCTGCTCCTGGTCGAAGTGCTGCTCGGCCTGCTCGATCAGTGTGAGGACGTCGCCCATGCCGAGGATGCGCGAGGCCATCCGGTCGGGGTGGAAGACGTCGAAGTCCTCGAGCTTCTCGCCGTTGGAGGCGAAGAGGATCGGCTGGCCGGTGATCTCGCGGACCGACAGCGCGGCACCACCGCGGGCGTCGCCGTCGAGCTTCGTGAGCACCACGCCGGTGAAGCCGACGCCGTCGCGGAACGCCGTGGCCGTGTTGACCGCGTCCTGACCGACCATGGCGTCGACGACGAACAGGACCTCGTCCGGGTCGACCGCGGCCCGGATGTCGATGGCCTGCTGCATCATCTCCTCGTCGACGCCCAGCCGGCCGGCGGTGTCGACGAGGACGATGTCGTGCTGCTTCGCCTTCGCCTCGGCGATGCCGCGGCGCGAGACGTCGACGGGGTCGCCCACGCCGTTGCCGGGCTCGGGGGCGAACACGGGCACGCCCGCGCGCTCACCGACGACCTGCAGCTGCGTGACGGCGTTCGGGCGCTGCAGGTCGCAGGCGACGAGCAGCGGCGTGTGCCCCTGGCCCTTCAGCCACTTCGCGAGCTTGCCCGCGAGCGTCGTCTTGCCGGCACCCTGCAGGCCCGCCAGCATGATCACCGACGGCGGGTTCTTCGCGAGGTTCAGCCGCCGCGTCTCGCCGCCGAGGACGTTGACGAGCTCCTCGTTGACGATCTTCACGACCTGCTGGGCGGGGTTCAGCGCCTGGTGGACCTCCGCACCCTTGGCGCGTTCCTTCACCTTGGCGATGAAGCCGCGCACAACGGGCAGCGCGACGTCGGCCTCGAGCAGCGCGACCCGGATCTCGCGCGCGGTGGCGTCGATGTCGGCGTCGCTGAGCTTGCCCTTGCCGCGAAGGCCCTGGAGGACCGTGGTCAGCCGGTCGGAAAGCGTGGAGAACACGCCCTCCAGACTAGCCAACCTCAGCCTCACCCGATCCCGTGGCTCGCCAGCGCCTCCAGCAGGACCGGCTCACGGCGTCCGACCGGAGCAGTGGAGATCCGCGCGAACGCGAGCCCGGCCTGCACCGCGGCCCCGTCCGACACGGGGTCGTCGCCGACGTGCAGGCACTCGGACGGCTCCACGTCCAGGCGCGCGCACGCGGCCTCGAAGGCGTGCGGGGACGGCTTGGCGAAGCCGATCTCGTAGGACAGCGCGAACGCGTCCACCGGCAGCGACTCGCGGGCGAAGAGCGAGCGGATGTTCCACGAGACGTTGCTCAGCACCCCGACCTTCAGCGGCCGCACGGCCGACAGCGCCGCCGCCGTGTCGGAGTACGGCAGCCAGAACGCCGGGTCGTGCAGGCGCCGGAAGATGTCGTCGGTCATCGGGAGGCCCGCCAGCCGGAACAGGGTCCAGTGGGCCGAGCGGTTCGCCAGTGCCGTGAGGTCCCGTGCGGCCCACACGGCTCGTTCGGCGGCGTTCATGCGTGCGATGTAGGGCGCGGGCGCGCGCAGCACGGCGAGGTGTTCGGGTGACAGCCATCGGTGGGTGGGACGCCCGAACAGGGTGCCTGCGAAGTCGAAGACGACAGCCTTGATCACGACACCATGATGCGCAGACCACCCGACGTTCCCGCACGGGTGAGCAGCGTCACGCCGGCGAAGCCGAAGGGCACCCATCCCGCCTCGAACTGCGCGCGCATGGAGGAGCCGCGGCGGACGTGCCTCTCGAACGCGTGGGTGCGCACGACGCGACGGCGGGCGATCTGGCCGTCGAGGGCCTGGGCCGCCGAGGCGTCCAGCCACAGGAAGTGGCGGGAGCGCCCCGACAGCAGGCCGGCGAGCACCAGCATGAACCGCGTGCCGGGCCTGGTGGACGGCTCGTGGACGACCAGCAGGCCCCGGCAGAACAGCGCCGCCCAGAACACGCGCGACCGGTGTGTCAGGTGCACGAGCGGGCGCCAGAACCGGTACGGCAGGGGCACGCGCGGCTCGAGCCACGTGCGCACCTGGTCGGAGTCGAGGACGGTGACCGGTTCGTCCGCGTCCAGGCGCGTGAGCAGCGTCGTCTTGCCCGCGCCGGGGATTCCGGCGAGGACCACGAGCGAGCGCGGCCTCACCTGGACGGTGGCGATCTGCGTGTTCAACACGGCGGTCATGTCCTAGAAGACGTCTCGGCCTTTCCTCTCGTTCAGTGTGGCGCGAAAACAGACAAAGCGCACAGCCTCACTACCGCCAGACGACGGCTCGGGTGGTGCCGTTCGAGAAGTTCGCGACCCCGATGACCTGCCCGACTTCGCTCAAGCCGCTCACGTTGTGACGCATCGCACCCGACAGGCCCGGCAGCAGCGTCTGGGTGCCCGCCATGTCCCAGGTCGCCGCCGACGTGCCGACCGTCCCGGCCACGACACCGGAGTTGTTCACCCGCACCGCGCTCGACGGCGCCGCCGCCAGCGGGGCGCCGGTGCCGCTCACGGTGTCCCACCGGTACGCCTGCGACGAGACCTCGCCGACCGTCCAGCCGTTGTCGGTCAGGTCGAACGGCCGCGCGCCCGCGCCCAGCACCGTCCTGGCACCGCTGCGCGGCCACTGCACGCCGGTGGAGCCGACGGTGCCGACCGCGTCGCCGAGCTGGTTGGCGCCGAGCAGCACGCCGCTGTCGAGCACCGTCCGCACGCCGGAGGCGTTCCACCGGACCACGTCGCTGCCGGAGGTGCCGACGACCCAGTTGGCGCCGGTCACGTGCCGGCCGCTGCCCGCGCCCAGGACGGTCGCCTCGCCGAGCGAGTCCCACAGCACGGCCTGCGCCACGCCGTTGATCGTCGCGGTGCCCGTGACGACGTTGCCGTCGTTGACGTCGTACGCGACCGAGCTCGTCGCGCCCGGCACCGCCAGCTGCACCAGCGCGCCCGACGGGTTCCACTTCACCGCCTGCGCCCGGCCGGCCGAGGTGATCGCGTAGCCGACCACGACATTGTTGCCGTTGATGGCGCCCGCCCACGTGTCGGCCCCGAGGTCGGCGAGCTTGCGGATCCCGTCGAACCGGTCCCAGCGCACGGCGTGCTGGGTGGTTCCTGATCCGTAAGAGACCCCGGCGATCGTGCCGGAGTCGTTGATGTCGGCGGCGGTGCTGCGCAGGTCACCCGGCAGCGTGCCGAGGTCCTCCACCGCGAGCGGTGCCGCGTGGGCGGTGGCCGGGACGATCAGGGCAGCCGCGACGGCGACGACCAGTGCGATCCTCAACGTTCTTCCTCCCCAGTCAGAACAACGAGAACTCGACCTTGCCGGGACCGCGCGGAGGTTGTCCAGGAAGCTGTCTCGTTGTCATGGGAGGGGGAACGCGGCGGCGGTGCGAGTGCTCGGTGCCTCCCCCGGCGCCGTCACCCGTCACCACCGCCTCTGTCCGTCCGGGAAGTGGTCCACCCCTCGAGGACGCTTCCCGGACAACGAGAAGACTGCCGCGTCCCGGATCCGATCAGGAGCGTGAGCACCCGGAGTGGTTGTGCGTAGTGCTACTCAACCTCTACCCGGCCGCGTCGAGCACGGCCCGTTCGATCCGCTTCCGGTCGAGGTCCGCGCACGTGATGCTGAACGAGTCGACGACCGTCGCGCCCAAAGTCGACACACGCGCCCACTGGACGTCCACGCCGCACTGTTCCAACGCGCCGGCGACCCGGTGCAGCAGCCCGATCCGGTCCGCCGCCCGCAGTTCCAGCACCACGGCGCCGGTGGCCTCGTCGTCGAACCACAGCACGCGGGCGGGCGGCGGGTCGAGCGGCGGGCCGCCGTAGTCGCGTTCCTTCGCGGCGAGCTTGTCCGCGAGCGGCAGCGAGCCCTCGACCGCCCTGGACAGCTGTTCGCGCAGCAGCGACGCGTCCGGCAGCGACCCGAACCGCGGCGACACCGTGAACGCGTCCACCGTCGCGCCGCCGTGCGAGCGCAACGTCGCCGCGTGCACCTCCAGCGAGTTCAGCGCGAGCACACCGGCCGCCTTGGACAACACGCCCGGCCGGTCCGGCGCGAGCACCGTCACGACCGCGGCGTGGTCCTGCTTGACCAGCAGCACCTCGGGCTTCCCCGACGCCGCGACCCGTTCCGCGAGCTCCACGTGCGCGGGGTCGAGCGGTTCCGGCTTGGGCAGCGCCTCCCCCGCCATCGCCTTGCGGCAGCGGGTGACCAGGTCGGTCATCAGGGCGGCCTTCCAGTCCGTCCACACACCCGGCCCGGTCGCGAGGGAGTCCGACTCGGCCAGCGCGTGGAGCAGCTCGAGCAGCACCGCGTCACCGCCGAGCGTCTCGACGACCCGGTGCACGGTCGCCTCGTCCTCGACGTCGCGCCGGGTCGCGGTGTGCGGCAGCAGCAGGTGGTGGCGGACCATCATCGACAGCGTCTCGACGTCCTGCGGCCACAACCCGATCCGCTCGCCGATCTGCGTCGCGAGCGCCGCGCCGACCTCGGAGTGGTCCTGCTGCCGGCCCTTGCCGATGTCGTGCACCAGCGCGCCCAGCAGCAGCAGGTCCGGCCGCGAGACCGTGGTCGCGAGGCGGGCCGCGTGCGCGACCGTCTGCACCAGGTGCCGGTCGACCGTCCACACGTGCGCGGCGTCGCGCGGCGGCAGGTCGCGCACCGCGCCCCACTCGGGGAAGAGCCTGCCCCACAGGTCCGTGCGGTCCAACGCCTCCACGACGTCCACGAGCCCGCTGCCGCTGCCCAGCAACGCCAGCAGCTCCTCGCGGGCCTCGCGCGGCCACGGCTGGCGCAGCTCCGGAGCCGAGTCCGCGAGTCGTGACAGCGTTCCCGTGGCGATCGGGTGCTTGCTGCGTGCCGCCGCCGTCGCGACACGCAACAACAACGCCGGATCACGGCTGGGGATCGCGTCACGCGCGAGGGACACCTCGGTCCCGTGCAGCACAACGCCTTCATCCAACGGGCGGCGCTGCGGCTGTCCTCTCAGGAACGCTCCGAGCCCACGCTTCGGCGCCGCCGCACGAGCCGTGCGCATGCCCACGTCGAACGCGTAGACGACAGTGCGTGCGGCGGAGGAAAGCGAACGAGCCAAAGCGAAGCGGTCGGCCAGTCCGAGTGCGGAAGCCACCTCGTCGCCGTCCTGCGCCCGCAGCACGTCCCGCGGTTTCCGCGCCACACGGCGGAGTTCGGTGCGCACGTCCAGGAGGAACTTGCGGGCTTCCGCGACGTCGGCGGACGGCCGGTCCACCACCTGCGCGATCGAGAGCGCGTCCAGGATCGTGATGTCCCGCAACCCGCCGCGGCCGTGCTTGAGGTCGGGTTCGACGCGGTGCGCGATCTCCCCGCTGCGGCCCCAGCGCTTCTGCGACGACTCGGCGATCTCGTCGAGCCGGTTGCGCACGTTGCCGCGCCACGCCTGCCGCGCGCCGTCGGCGAGCTTCTGCGACACCTCGGGGTCGCCCGCGACGTGCCGGATGTCCAGCAGCCCCAGCGCCGTCCGCAGGTCACCGGCGGCGACGCGCAGCGCCTCCCCGACCGTGCGGACGGAGTGGTCGAGGCCGATGCCCGAGTTCCACAGCGGGTACCAGAGCTTCTCGGCGACGGTGTCGACGTTCTTGACGTTGTTGTGCACCAGGACCAGGTCGAGGTCGGAGTAGGGCACGAGCTCGCGCCGCCCCAGCCCGCCGACCGCCACGAGCGCGATGCCCGGTCCGGACATCCCCGCTCCCCCCGCGTGTTTGGTCAACCAGAACTCGTGCAGGTCCACGAGCGCCTCGCGCAGAGGTTCGGCGGCCAAGCGACGACGACCTGGCACGAGCAGCCGTTCGCGCGCTCGCACCAGGTCGTCAGCCGTGACGACGGCCGTTTCGTTGTTCTCCACGGACCGTCTCCTTCAGTTGTTACAGAGCATCCGTTCCACGTTCGCCCGTGCGCACCCGCACGACCGTGTCGACCGGAGTGACCCAGACCTTGCCGTCGCCGATCTTGCCGGTGCGGGCGGCCTCGACGACCGCCTCCAGCACCTTGTCGATGGCGGCGTCGTCGACGACGACCTCGATCTTGATCTTGGGCACGAAGTCCACGGAGTACTCGGCGCCGCGGTAGACCTCGGTGTGGCCCTTCTGGCGGCCGTAGCCCTGCACCTCGCTGACGGTCATGCCCAGCACCCCGAGCTGTTCGAGGGCGCCCTTCACGTCGTCGAGCGTGAACGGCTTGATGATCGCGGTGACCAGCTTCATGACTTGTTGCTCCCCTCGAGGACCGCGGTCGCACCCGCGGTCACGCTCGGCTTGCCGGCACCCCGAGCGCTGGTCAGGCTGCCGTACTCGTAGGCGCGCTCAGCGTGCTCCGACTCGTCGATGCTCGCGACTTCGGCTTCCTCGGCGGCGCGGAACCCGATGGTGAACTTCACCAGGTAGCCGAGGGCGAGGCTCAGCACGAACGAGTAGCCGAGCACCGCGAACGCGCCGACGGCCTGACGCCACAGCTGGTCGACACCGCCGCCGTAGAAGAGGCCGTTGACCTTGGCGGGCGCCGCCTCGCTCGCGAAGAAGCCGATCAGGATCGTGCCGGCGAGACCACCGACGAGGTGCACGCCGACGACGTCGAGCGAGTCGTCGAAGCCGAAGCGGTACTTGAGCGACACGGCCAGCGCGCAGAGGACACCGGTGATCGCGCCGACGGCGATGGCGCCGACCGGGGTGACCGCGGAACAGGCGGGCGTGATGGCGACCAGGCCGGCGATGACACCCGACGCGGCGCCGAGCGTGGTGGCCTTGCCGTCGCGGATGCGCTCGATCAGCAGCCAGCCGAGCATCGCGGCGCAGGTGGCGACGATCGTGTTGACGAACGTGACGCCCGCGGTGCCGTTCGCGCCGAGCGCGGAACCGGCGTTGAACCCGAACCAGCCGAACCACAGCAGACCGGCACCGAGCACGACCAGCGGCAGGCTGTGCGGCTTCATGGGCTCCTTCGGCCAGCCGACGCGCTTGCCGAGCACGATGGCGAGCGCGAGACCCGCGGCACCGGCGTTGATGTGCACGGCCGTGCCACCGGCGAAGTCGATGGCGAGGAGCTTGTTGGCGATCCAGCCGCCGGGGTCGACGACGTTGCCCGCGTCGTCCTTGCCGTCGAAGTCGAACACCCAGTGCGCGACCGGGAAGTAGACGATCGTGGCCCACAGGCCGGCGAACAGCAGCCACGGGCCGAAGCGGGCGCGGTCGGCGATGGCACCGGAGATCAGCGCGACCGTGATGATCGCGAACATCGCCTGGAACGCCACGAACACCGTGCTCGGGATCTTGCCGAACAGCGAGTCGGCCCCCAGCAGCCCGTCGAGGCCGAAGAACTCGAACGGCTTGCCCAGCAGGCCTCCGCCGACGTCCCCGCCGAATGCCATCGAGTACCCGAACAGCACCCAGAGGACACCCACCACGGCCATGGCGCCCAGGCTCATCATCATCATGTTGAGCACGCTCTTCGAACGGACCATGCCCCCGTAGAAGAAGGCGAGGCCCGGCGTCATCAGCAGCACCAAGGCGGCGCTGGTGAGCACCCAGGCGGTGTCCCCTGTATCCACTTCGACCTCCACTGCACGTCGGTTGCAGGGAGCATCGGTATGTCCTGTTTCACGGACCCGCGCGGCACGTTTCGCGGAGGTGAACTGTCGACGTGGACGTGTTACGTCCGCGTTGCACGGGGTTCACGGGCCTGCTTCGGCGACCTCACAGCACTCGGGAGGTGACGAGGAGTGACGTCCGGCCTTCACTCTCCCGCGTGACGCAGACGAACCGCGTCCCCCGGCAGCGCACCGGGGAACGCGGTTCGTGAGCGGTCTTCGCGCGGGTCTAGAACGGGCCCGCGGGGACCTTCGGCTTCGTGGACATGATCGTCTGGGCCGGCGGCTCCACCGCGGCGCAGGAGGTGCCGCTGCGCGGCAGCTTGAGCGACACGAGGTACTCGTTGTTGATCTTCAGCGTGCACTCGCTGCGGTCGTAGACGCCGTGGCCCCAGCCCTCGTAGGTCACGAAGACGGTGGTGTCGCGGGTCTGCCGATGCGCGTTGACCGCCCACTCGTAGGCCGTCGCCGGGTCGTGCCTGGCGTTGGTGAGCAGGATCTTCGGCGAGTTCTTGATCTTCAGCGTGCGCTGCGGGTTCGTCGCCTTCGGGAAGCCGACGCAGCCCATCATCGCGCTGTGGCCGAGCGAGGAGCCGCGGGTGTTCGGGGCGATGCGGAACTCCGACTTCGTCAGCGCCTGGTACTCACCCCACGAGCCGACGCGCAGGTTGTAGTCGTTGCAGAAGATTCCGGGGAACGGGTTCTCGAACGTCTCCGCGGCGAACGCGGAGAAGGCCGACTTCGGGGCCTGCAGGCCGTCGATGATCTGCTTGATCTGGTCGGCGAACGGCTTCCAGTTGGGGCCGTAGGCCATGCTCGTCACACCGCCGCCGAGGTCCTCCGGCGTCAGCTCGACCTCCGGGTCCCACGGGGCCGGGACCTCACCGCGCTCGGCGCGCGCCAGCAGGTCCTTCCAGATCTTGCGGAGGTCCTGGCCGTGGAACGGCGACGACGCGTCGCGGTCGTTCCACTTGACCCACTCGGCGAACGAGTCCTCGGCGGTGCGGGCCTCGGAGTCGAGGAACTGCTTGGTGCCGAGGCTGTGGTCCATGTTCGAGTCGATGATCATGGCGCGGATGTTGCGGCCGAACCGCTCCGCGTAGTGCTGGCCCATGATCGTGCCGTACGAGACGCCGTAGTAGTTGATCTTCTTCTCGCCGAGGGCGCGGCGGATGGAGTCGATGTCCTGCGCCACCTCCGCGGTCGAGGCGTTGTCGAAGATCGGGCCGGACTGCGCGCGGCAGTCCTCGCGCAGCGCCTTGTTGAACACGACGAACGCGTCGAACTCGGCCTTGGTCTTCGGGTAGTTCGACGGCTGCTTCTGCAGCATCTCCGCCGAGCACTTGATCGGCTGGCTGCGGGCGACGCCGCGCGGGTCGAACCCGATGACGTCGAACTTGTCGACGATCTCCTTGCTGAAGTACTGGTCGGCGCCGAACGAGAAGTCGACGCCCGACCCGCCGGGGCCGCCGGGGTTGATCACCATCGCGCCGATGCGCTGCGCCGGGTCGTTCGCCTTGCGGCGCGACACCGCCAGCTGGAACTTCTCCCCGTCCGGCTTGGCGTAGTCGATCGGCAGCTCGAGGAAGCCGCAGTCGACCGTCGGCACCTCCTCGCACGGCTTCCAGTCGATCGCGCCGACCTTGAACTCCGGCTGCCCCTCCTCGGCCGCGACGGCGACCTGGCTCGCCCCCAGCACCAGTGCGGAACTCGCGAGCGCGGCGCCGAAGACGCGCACCATCGGTTGCATCGATGTCCTCCCTAGATCCCCGACTTTGCGGGAGGAACGCTTCCACCGATCGTGTGACGCAGACAACCGACTGAGGTAGGGCAGGAAATCATTCTGTGGTCGTACAACCACGGTCAGTCAGTCGTTTTGGCCCACATCTCCCGGAGGTGGGCCAGCCCGTCGCTCGTGGGGGTGCCGAGGACGCGCAGCCGGGCCATCCCGCCGTCCGGGTGGATGTCGAGCCGGACGGCCGTCGCCTCGGTCTCGTCCACGACGAACCGGTGCCGCGTGTCGGGCTGCAGCCGGGTGCGCGGGAGCAGGTCGAACCACGTGTCCGGGTCCGTGCGCTCGTCGCACGCGGTGACCGAAGCCCAGCCCGGCGCGTTGCCCTTGAAGTGGCTCGTGTCGAGCTCGACCAGCCGCACGGCTCCGGCCGCGGCGAGCCGCAGCGACACCCAGTCGTTGCCGTCGTCGCGCCGGCGCGCGGTCTCCCAGCCCTCGCCCATGACCGTGGCCTGACCGGGGGCGATGAGGTTGTTGGGCGAGCTGTAGAACATGTTGCTGCACCCCGTGACGACCGCGCCGTTCTCGAGCGCCGCGAGGTCGATGCCGGGCACGAGCAGCCGCGGGTCGGCGAGCGGTTCGCCGTGCACGCGCAACCGGGCGACGCCGCCATCGGGGTCGATGGTGAGGCGTACGTGCGTGACGCGGCGTCCTTCCCGTACGTCGAAGTAGTGCTTCTCGTCGCCCTGGAGCGCTGAGCGTTCGACGAGCGGGAACCACCCGGTGATCTCGCCGGGCCCCGGATACCCCTCGGCCTGCGCGCCCTCGACCCAGCAGAACGGCGGGTAGTTGCCCTTGAAGAACGCCGTGTCGACGACGATCCCGCGCACGACGCCGGGCATGCCGAGCCGCACGACGGCCTGGTCGACGCCGGGTTCGCGGCGGCGGCGGGTCTCCCAGCCGTCGTAGATCTGGCCTTTGTGACCGAAGGTGTAGACCTGGTAGACCGGCTCGGTGGGCCTGATCAGGTTCTCCCGCTCGGCGAACAGCTCGTCGTTCGCCCACACCACACCACCACCGACCGCGCGCGAGGCGAGATCGGGCAGCCGGGTCCACTCCGTCATGCTTCTCCTCTTCTGAGCAGGCGTCCTCGGGTCGTGCCGGTCTCCTTGCCGCGCAACCACGTCTGCCGCACCACGCCGCGCAGCGTGCGGCCGTGGTAGGGCGTGACGGGGTTGCGGTGGTGGAGCCGGTCCCTGTCCACCGAGCACGTCTCATCGGGCGCGAACACCACGAGGTCCGCGTCCTTGCCGACCTCGATGGCGCCCTTGGACCGCAGGCCGGCCTGGCGGGCCGGGTGCGCCGCCATCCAGCGGACGACGTCGGTCAGCTGGAAGCCGCGTTCGCGTGCGCCCGTCCACACGGCGGGCAGGCCGAGCTGCAGCGACGCGATGCCGCCCCACGCCGTGGCGAAGTCGCCCTCCTTCAGCTCGACCGTGCTCGGCGAGTGGTCGCTGACGACCAGGTCGACCACGCCGTCGCGCAGGCCCTGCCACAGCGCCTCGCGGTTCTCCGCCTCGCGGATCGGCGGGCAGCACTTGAACTCCGTCTGCCCGTCGTGGATCTCCTCCGCGGTGAAGGTGAGGTAGTGCGGGCAGGTCTCGGCCGTGATCGGCAGGCTCTCCCGCTTGGCGGCGTCGAGGATCGACAGCGCGTCCGACGACGAGAGGTGCAGGATGTGCGTGCGCGCGCCGGTCCTGCGGGTCAGCGCCACGACGTCGCCGATCGCCTTGTTCTCGGCCTCGCGCGGCCGGGACGCCAGGAACCCCGCGTAGTCCGGTGCGGAGTCGCGGACCGTGTGCGCGTCCTCGGCGTGCACGATCGTCAACGCGTCGAGCGTGGCCAGCTCCCGCAGCGCCACCTCCAGCTCCGCGGTCGTGACGGCCGGGAACTCGTCGACGCCCGAGTGCAGCAGGAAGCACTTGAAGCCGAAGACCCCGGCCTCGTGCAACGGCTTCAGGTCCGCGAGGTTGCCGGGGACGATCCCGCCCCAGAACCCGACGTCCACCGACACCTCCGCCGCGGCCTTGCGCTTGACCTCCAGCGCCTCGACCTCGACGGTCGGCGGGATGCTGTTGAGCGGCATGTCGATGATCGTCGTGACGCCCCCGGCGGCGGCCGCGCGGGTGGCGGTCCCGAAACCCTCCCACTCGCTGCGGCCGGGGTCGTTGACGTGCACGTGCGTGTCGACCAGGCCCGGCAGCAGCACCTCGTCGTCCGCGAGGTGCACGACGTTCGGCGAGTCGATGCGCGGCTCGACGGCGGCGATCCTGCCGTCGGCCACACCGACGTCGCACGCGATCTCGCCCTGCGGTGTCACGACCCTGCGCGCGCGGAAGACCAGGTCCATGTCCTTCACTCTGACACCCGGTCGCGGGCGATGCGACCGCCGAGGACGTACAACAGCGAATCGGCCGGGGCCGTGCGCCGGGTGCCGTCCGGTTCGAGGTCGAGCAGCGCGCAGGCGGCCTTGCCCCAGGTCACCGGAACCACGCGCCCAGCACCGCGAACGGTCACCAACTGTCGATCACAATTCCACAATGCGGATGGAGTATTTCGCGCTACGGAGACACTAGACAGCCCGGAACGGGTGGGTCAAGAATGCGGAAACTAGATTCCGCGATGTAGAAACTTGGAGAGCCGTGGACAGCTTCAACAGCGCCCCGGAGGCCGAGCTCCGCCCTCTGCTCACCGAGTGCCTCGCGGTGCCCCGCTGGGTCGACGCGATCGCGGCCGGCCGGCCCTACGCGTCGGTCGACGCCCTCCTCGCCGCTTCTTCCGTTGCGGCGCGAGGACTCTCCGACGAGGAGGTGCTCGGCGCCATCGCCGGGCACCCGCGCATCGGCGAGCGGCAGGAGCAGGGCGGGGTGTCGGCGGCGTGGTCGCGGTCCGAACAGTCCGGTGTGGACAGCAGCGAGGCGGGCCGCCTGGCCGCTGCGAACGCCGCGTACGAGGACCGGTTCGGGCACATCTACCTGGTGTGCGCGACCGGCCTGAGCGGTGCGGAGATGCTCGGCGACCTGTCCAGGCGCATGGACAACCCGCCGGAGGCCGAGCTCCGCGTCGTCAACGACGAACTCGCGAAGATCGCCGCCTTGCGGCTGCAGAAGCTGATCGGGAGCTGAACATGGCCATCGTCCTGGGTCCGAACCAGTACGGGAAGGCGGAGAACCGCCTCGTCACGGTGTCGCGCAACGGTTCCGTGCACACGATCAAGGACCTGACCGTCAGCACGTCCCTGCGCGGCGACCTCGCCGACACGCACCTCACCGGCGACAACGCCAAGGTGCTCGCGACCGACACGCAGAAGAACACCGTCTACGCCTTCGCCAAGCAGGCGCCGGTCGGCGAGATCGAGGACTTCGCCCTGCGGCTGGGGCGGCACTTCGTCGGGTCGCAGGAACCCATCTCGGGTGCGCGCATCCTCGTCGACGAGCACTCGTGGGAACGCATCGGCGGCCACGACCACGCGTTCGTCCAGGGCTCGAACGAGAAGCGCACCACGGCCGTGACGGTCGAGGGCGCGCAGGCGTGGGTCGTGTCGGGCGTGCGCGACTTCGTGGTGCTGAAGTCGACCGGGTCGGAGTTCCACGGCTACCCCAAGGACCCGTACACGACGTTGAAGGAGACCGACGACCGCATCCTCGCCACGTCGGTGACGGCCCGCTGGCGTTACGCCGGCACCGACGCCGACTGGGCGAAGTCGTTCGCCGGGATCCGCGCGGTGATGCTGAAGACGTTCGCGGACAAGCATTCCCTGTCGTTGCAGCAGACGCTGTACGCGATGGGCGAGGCCGTGCTCCAGTCGCACGCCGAGGTCGCCGAGGTGCGGCTGTCCATGCCGAACAAGCACCACTTCCCGGTGGACCTCGGCCCGTTCGGCCTGGACAACGACAACGAGGTCTTCTACGCCGCCGACCGCCCGTACGGGCTCATCGAGGGTTCGGTCCTGCGGGACGACGCCCCCGAGGCCGGTCTGGCCTGGAGTACCTTGCCAGCCTTCTGAACACCGCCGGGCTGAACAGGGTCGCCGGTGAGTCGACCATGTGCACGACCCGGACGAAGCGGCGGAACAGGTCGGGGTCGCGCACGATCCCGGCCTGCCACTTCCGCAGGTACCAGCCGAGCAGGCCGCCGCGCCGGGCCTCGGACCAGCTGCGGTCGGAGGCGCTCGACATCGCCCACGCTCCCCGCGAGACCTTCGCGACCTCGCGCTGGAACGCCCGGCACCCCCGGGCGCCGAAGTCGCGGTGCCGCCGGAACAACAGCGCCTGCATCGCCGCGACGGTGATCCCCTGCCCGTACACGGGGTTGAAGGCGCACACCGCGTCACCGATCGCCACCAGCCCGCCCGGCCAGCCCGGCACGTCCTCGAAGGCGTTGCGGCGACTGGCCGTGCGGGCGAACAGGTACACGGGAGTGAGCGGCTCGGCGTCGGCGAGCATCTCCGAGATCGGCACCCGCAACGAGTCCAGGAACTCCTGGTAGCCGCCGGGGTCGCGGGGCGGGTGGTCGCCGGCCGCGCCCTGGGCCGTGACCATGAGCCGGTCGCCCTCGACCCGCATGGCCGCGACGCCGCGCGGCAGGTCCGGCGCGGACGGGCTTTCCGCGTACACCACCGGGAAGTGCTCCGGCGCGGTGTAGATCCGGGTGGCGTACCCGGTGCGGGAGTCGACGACCTCGGGTTCCGGCACGGTGACGCCCGCGGCGGCGAGCCACGCCGACAGTTTCGACGACCGGCCGGAGGCGTCCACGACCAGGTCCGCGTCCACCCGGCCGTCCCGGGTGAGCACGCCGTCCACGGCACCGCCGCGCACCGACAGCCCGGTGACGTGCACACCGTGCCGGACCTCGGCGTCCACCCGGCGCCGGATGCCCGTCTCGAGCAGCGGCCGGCTCAGCGACAGCAGCGGGAGACCCAGCGGCGTCTTGGCGAGCCAGCCGAGCGGGTTGAGGATCTGCACGTCGCCCGCGTCCGCGAGCACCGCCCCGGCGGCCACCAGCTCGGCGCGCAGGCCGGGGAACAGCTCCTCCAGCAGCTCACCGCCCCGCACCAGCAGTCCGTGCGTGTGCCGGCCCTGCGGCACACCCGCGCGGTGCTCCGGCCGTTCGCTCAGCTCGTCCCGTTCCAGGACGACGACCTCGCACGACTCGCCCAGCACGCGCGCCGCCAGCAAGCCGGCGATTCCCCCACCGATCACCACGGCCTTCACCAGGCCATTGAACCAGCTACCGGTTTTCCGTTCCGCGCAACGACATCTGCTGGTCGCGCCACGAGTGGAACAGGTCGGTCTCGTGGTACCAGTCCACCCCGCGCGGACGTGCGCCGGTCGTCATGAACTCGACCAGCAGCCGCTTGAACAACCCGAGCGGAACGCCGACACCGGGCGGGAAGTCGGTGTACTTCTCGTTGACGTACGGCGCTTCCGCGGACCCCTTGGGCCAGCCCATGAACGCGTTGTCGACGTAGTACAGGTAGCCCCACACACCGCGCACGGCGAGCACGACGTTGTGGTCGGGGTCGCCGTCGGCGGTGAGCGGCCGGCCGAAGTGGTCGAGCGAACCGTCGTTGCACTCGGGGCGCGCCAGGAGCCTGATCAGCGTGTCCACGTCACCCTCGCACGCGACGACCTGGTACCTGTGCTGCGCCGAGTCGAGGTCGGGGAGGCCGGTCCAGAGGCCGGCACGCATGCTCATGCGAGCCACCCTGCACCCATCGCCCCGAACATTCGACAGCCGTGCCCAGAACCACACGAACGGGTGATGCCCCGCTCAGCCAGACCGCGTTGCGAGACCCCGCAGTGCCGCCTCGTCGAGGCCGGTGGCGACCTGCACCTCCGCCGCGTCGAGCGCACCGCAGTCCACCGCCCGGAGGAAGAACGAAGACAGCGCCTGGGCGGTGGCCGGTTCGTCGAGGACTCCACCGGACACGTTCTGCACGTAGGACCTCAACCGCGCGGCGTCGGCTTCGAGACCTTCGCGGTAGAAGCCGTACACGGCCGCGTACCGCGTCACCAGTTGTGCCGGGTGCAGGTCCCAGCCCTGGTAGAAGCCGTGTTCCAGCGACCGCCGCACGAGCCGGTGGTGCGTGTCCCAGCCGTGCTGCTTCTGGTCGCCGACCGGCAGGACGTTCGTGGAACCGTCGGACAGCCGCACGCCCGTTCCGGCGGCGCAGACCTGCATGACGTGCCGCGCGAAGTCGCACGCGCCGTGCGCGAGGTGTTGCTGCGCGGCGGAAAGCCCGCACCCGGCCGTGTAGTCGTAGGTGCCGAAGTGCAGGCCGCTCACCTTGCCGCGGCCCGCCTCGATGAACAGCGGGATCGCGAGCCGCCCGTGCGAGTCCACAACGGACTGCGTGGTCTCGACCTGGATCTCGAACCGCAGGTCGCCGCCGAAGAGGTCGAGGACGTCCGCGAACACCTCGACCTGGTCCGCCGACGTCACCTTCGGGAACGTGATCACGAAGCCCGGCGGCACCTCGTCCAGCGCCGTCAGGAAGATGTCGAGCGTGCGCAGCCCGCGTTCGCGCAGCTCCGCGGTGTCGAACGACTTGATCCGCAGCCCGACCGACGGCGGCGCCGTGCCGTCCGCGACCCAGCGCGACACGAGGTTCGCCGTGCTCTCGGCGTCCATGTCCTCGACGTCGTCCTCGGGCGCGCCGTAGCCGTCCTCGAAGTCGATCCGCAGGTCCTCGACCGGTTCCCGGCGCAGCTTCGCCCGGACCCGTTCCAGCACGCCGTCCGGCAGGTCGGGGAGCAGGTCCGGCTCGATCGACTCCAGCGCCTCGCGGCCCCAGTCGGAGACCGTGGAGCCGATGATCCGGCCGGCGGGGACGTAGCACGTGTGCACGGGCTGACGGCCCACCGGCCAGACGCGTTCCACAGCGGACAACCGCGCTGTCACGCGCGCGACGTCATCGGGTGACAGCGATGTCCGGTACATCAGATGCGCTCGTACGCCGGCAGCGTGAGGAAGTCGACGAAGTCCTCGGACAGCGCGACCTGCTCGAACAGCTCGACGGCCGCCGCCACGTGCGGTCCTTCGAGCTCGCCGCCGACCCGCGCCAGCACCTCGCGCACGGCGTCTGCGGTGACCTCGGTGCCGTCGTCGAGCACGACTCCGTTGTTGATCCACTGCCAGATCTGCGACCGGCTGATTTCCGCGGTGGCCGCGTCCTCCATGAGGTTGTGGATGGCCGCGGCACCGTTGCCGCCCAGCCACGACGCGATGTACCGCACGCCGACGTCGACGGCGCTCTCCAGCCCCGCCCGCGTGGCCGCACCGCCCGCGGACTTGAAGTCGAGCAGCTGCGCGGCGGTCACGGAGACCTCCGGCCGCTGCTTGTCGATCTGGTTCGGCCGGTCCCCCAGCACCCCGTCGAAGATCTCCCGGCAAATCGGCACGAGGTCAGGATGCGCCACCCACGACCCGTCGAAACCATCGGTCGCCTCACGCGTCTTGTCCTCGCGGACCTTGCGCAGCGCGTTCTCGGTGACCTCGGGATCGCGCCGGTTGGGGATGAACGCCGCCATCCCGCCCATCGCGAACGCCCCGCGCTTGTGGCACGTCTTCACCAGCAGCTCGGTGTACGCGCGCATGAACGGCGCCGTCATCGTCACGCTGTTGCGGTCCGGCAGCACGTAGTCGGCGCCGGCGTCGCGGAAGTACTTGATGACGCTGAACAGGTAGTCCCACCGCCCGGCGTTGAGCCCCGAGGCGTGGTCGCGCAGCTCGTAGAGGATCTCCTCCATCTCGAACGCGGCGGGGATCGTCTCGATGAGCACCGTGGCCCGGATGGTGCCGTGCGGCACGCCCTTGAGCCGCTGGGCCGTGGTGAAGACGTCGTTCCACAGCCGCGCTTCGAGGTGCGACTCCATCTTGGGCAGGTAGTAGTAGGGCTTGCCGAGCTCGGCGTTGTGGAAGAAGTGCAACCCGAAGTCGACCAGCGCACCGACGGCGTTCCTCCCGCCGAACTGCAGGTTGCGCTCGTCGAGGTGCCACCCGCGCGGCCGCACGACGATCGTCGGGTAGGGCCCGCCCTTGAGCGAGTACTCCTTGCCCTCGGCGGAGGTGAACGCGATCGTCTCCCGCGCCGCCTCGTACAGGTTGACCTGCCCCTGCACGACGTTGTCCCAGTGCGGCGTGTTCGCGTCCTCGAGATCGGCGAGCCACACCTTCGCACCCGAGTTGAGCGCGTTGATCGTCATCTTGCGCTCGGTGGGCCCGGTGATCTCGACACGCCGATCCCGCAACGCCTCGGGCGCGGCAGCGACCTGCCACTCCCCGTCGCGCACGTGCGCGGTCTCCTCCAGGAACCCGAGAGGCCGGCGCTCCTTGCGCAGAGCGAGCAACTCGTCCCGGCGCGCGGCATGCGCCTCGTGCAGCGCGGCGACGAACTCGAGAGCCTCTTCACTGAGGACCTGCACCTGGATCCACCTCTCTCGGTTTTGCTGTGTGGACTATAGTTTTTGCATTGCGGAACTGCAATGAGAGGAGCCGCACGTGTCCACAGGTGGCGTGCAGTCCCTGCAAAGGGCCTTCGACCTGCTGGAACGCCTGGCAGACGCAGGCGGCGAAGCCTCACTCTCCGAACTGGCGGCCACCTCGGGCCTGCCCCTCCCCACGATCCACCGCCTGATCCGCACCCTTGTCACGCTGGGCTATGTCCGCCAGAACAGCAACCGCCGCTACACCCTCGGCTCCCGCCTGATCCGCCTGGGCGAAACCGCCTCCCGCCAGTACGGCACCTGGGCCAGGCCGTTCCTCAGCCACCTGGTGGACTCGGTGGAGGAAACGGCGAACCTGGCAGTCCTGGACGGCGACGAGGTCGTCTACGTGGCGCAAGTCCCGTCAAAGCACTCGATGCGCATGTTCACCGAGGTGGGCCGACGCCTGCTCCCCCACGGCACGGGCGTGGGCAAGGCGATGCTGTCGCAACTCCCCCGCGACGAGGTAAGGGCCCTACTGGACCGCACGGGCCTACCGGCGTACACGACGAACACGATCACCGACGCCACCCAACTGCTCGACTCGCTGGACGAGATCAGGCACCGCGGCTACGCGCTGGACGAGTCGGAACAGGAACTGGGCGTCCGCTGCATAGCGGTCCCGGTGGTGGGCGGCCCCACCCTGGCAGCGGTCTCGGTGTCAGGCCCAGAGGGCAGGCTGACGAAGGACGCGGTGACCAGAATCCTGCCGGAAGTCCAGGCAGTGGCAAAACAACTGGCAGACCACCCGAGCTGACGCGAAGCCGAAGGCGAGCAGGAGCTTTTGCTTTTGAGCGCAGCTCTCAGCGGTGGGTGCCCCGTCACGAGTCGCGCCACAGCTCTTGCTGCACCTGAGGGGC
>NZ_JBHXCW010000082.1:0-4944 GCF_042725365.1 Lentzea sp. NPDC060358
GGTCCGAGCGACCCGTCCCCACGTGCTACACGGGCGCGGATAGGCCGAACGATGACTCCACCACTAGGCTGCCGATACAAAACCGCTGGTCAAACCTGTTCCCATCCTTTGGTGCTCCCGCCCGAGGTCCGGCCCTCCGCGAAACGATCACGCGCAGGATGGTGCCCTCCCCGAGGTCCGGCCAGGGCGGCGGCACGTACCGAGATCACCAACGGCAGGAGGAAACGCCGCCGCCACCGGCCTCCGAATAATGCCTCGACCTCCGATGGATGACGCAGCTTCTGCATCTGACGAGCTGTGCTTGTCGCCGACGCTTGAAAACTGCCCCCTACCGGCGGGTGAGTACGGACCTCCGTCAACAGCGGAAGTGCTCAACATGAAGAACGGGGCGGAGATCCGCCGTCTTCGTCGATCTACCAGTCCGGGTCGAGACGTCGTTACCTCTGCGCCCGTCCCGGTGATGGAAAACGCTGCCGCTGCCGCGGGCAGGCCAGACGATCACCAGTCCATGTTCATAGCGCGATCCCGGCGATAGCTCATCGCCTCCACGTAGGCATCGAAGGCGTGCGCGTTCGCTGCGACTTCGGCACGGGCCTCGGCGTCGAAGGCGTAGTCCATGCCGTGCTCGATCCACATGATGGCATTGCGATAGGTACCCGCGGCGATCCAAGAGTCGAAGTCGTCGAGGACCGCGCAGATCCTGTTGTAGTCCTCAACGACGGCGGGCACGAGGCCGAAGTGCGGGGTCTTGCTGACCTTGCTCAGTGTCGCGGGGATGACACCGATCCCTGGGACGTGGAAGTGCACGGTCGCGCCCCGCTTATCGAACCCGCCGTGACCGTATGTGTTGCGGTAGGTCTCGGCGAGGTCCCGCAGCGCCTCGTACTTCTTTTGGGCGACCAAGTCGGCGTTCAAGTCGAAGAGGCGCTTGAACTTGTCGCCCCAGTTCAGGCCGATGAAGGCGGTGACGGTCTCTTTCTCGGGATCGAAGTCGGCGAACGCCAGGCACCCGACGAGGGTGTGCTCAAGCAGGCTGAAGTACGCCATGATCATGGCGAACGTGTTCCACCAGCCCTCCGAGTCAGCATTGGCCTGGCGGCGCCAGGCCGCGAAAGCCTCGACAAGGATGTGGGAGGCGTCATCCGCGTCCGTCTGCACCTCCACGCGCCCGTCGCCCCGGAAGGCGATCTCCGCGCCGTCGCGGAAGTAGCGGTAAGCCTCACGCAACCGGTGGTACTGGTTGCCTATCACGACGTCTCCCGCGCTGACCTGCTCCTTGCTGATCGGCTCCAACACCTTCTTCTCGACCACCTTCTGGCCCCCTGGCTGTGGCCTGCAGGATGCGCTGGAACAACCTCTCCGCTTCCGCCTCCTCGGCGACGCTGTTGCGGTCGACGTAGACGCGAAGCCCGAACTTCTCCGACGCGATGGAGCAGGTCGTCCCATCGACTTTGAAGACAAACTCCCAATCCAGCTTCTCCGAACGGCCCAGGCCGTAACACCCGAGGAAGAGGTAGATCAGCTTGACCACGGGGCTCAAGGGCAAAGAATCGCGGCTAACGGGAAAGCGCCACGAGGACGTATCACTGGACCGGGCGAACCCAGGCGCGCTCGACTCGGCGGGACCGAACCCGCGCATGACGCGCCCCAGCCTCGCCCGCACCTCATCCAGCATCTTGCTGGCATCGTCGCCTTCAGACATCAACCGCTCCTTTTGCGCCGACTTTCTACTCGATCACGCCGGCAAGGCTCGGCGTTAGCCACGTCACCCATCCAGTTGAGGACGCGACGTTCCGGCGGTCTCGGTCGTAGGCGTAATGAGCAACACGCACAAGCGGCATCGGCATCTGTGCTTGACGCAGCGCCTGTGTGTTCCCGCTCACCGTCGACAACGACGACATTTGTCTCGCCTGACACCCGCCCGTCTGCACGACAGACAGGGTCCTGCTAGAGCTGCTGCCTGTCGTGCAGGGTGTCCAGCATGAAGCCGCACCAGGCAATCGCGCTGCGAACTGCAAGACGCCCGTGACGCAGGTCGAGGTTCTGCGGTAGGTCGGCAGCACCGTGACCATCGCCCACAGCGTTGCGCATGTCGCTGATGGCGATGACGTAGCCGTGGAGCTTATCCATCAGGATTGCGACATCTCTGTCGTAACCCATCACTGACCTTCGGTCTACGCCAAGGGCTTCAGCCGCCTGCGTGGTCAACGCCGAGATGTTGCGATCGCTGTTCACCGTCGCCCCGCAGTCGAGGATGACCCGCTTAGCCACGGCTTCGATTAGGTTCTTGGCGCGACTGATCGCGGCTCCAGGATCAGCCGGCAACGCGGCCTCGATCCGGCCAAGTTCAAGCCGGAGAGACGACGCGTCGGTCACGGTGTTGTCCACCGCCGAACGCAACTCCTGAACGGCGGCCGAGATGTTGCCGCTGTCGCGATCGGCGATACGCGCCTCCAGCGGCGCAAGGGCCTTCTGCGCGTACTCCTTGAAGTACCCGGTACGCAGGGCGTGCGAGCCCGTACCGCTGTGCTCCGCCTTCGCAGCCGCAAGTGCTACATCGAGGGTCCGCCACGGGAACGGGTTGCGGATACCGAACGGCGTCAAAACCTTGGTGAGCGCCCTGTGCTGCTGGCGATACCGCGCCTTCTCCGGTGGCGCGTCCGTCATGGACCTGGTCGTGCCCGCGATGAGGATCGCCCGAACGTTCAGCACCAGTTCCTGCGCCTCCTCGGGGAGACCCACACGGGCTGGTCGTCCTCGGACCAATCATCATCTTCGTAGTCAGCACTCACCCGAAGAGGGTCGCACGGTCACACCCGCAGACCCGAACGGTTTGACCGGTGCCCCGACCTGCTCCGCTGCGGCCCGCACCCGCACCCCAGCCGCCCGCAGCCGGTCGTACTCCGCCAACTCGGATGCCCAGCCGTCCCTGATCTTGCTTCGTGATCTGGTCCGTCACCCTTCCACCCACCGCCTAGCTAGCCGGTCGCGGCCGCGGCCCTGCCGGTGACCGCGTGCACGCTCACGCCGATCTGGCAGCTCCCGGTCCTACCCGTGTTGCATACCGCGCCGTTTCCGCGACTTAGAGGCGTGACCGCCTCCGAAGCTGCACGTTCCCGCTGGCATCGCATGCTGACTTGGCATCGCTCGGACCAACAGCGGCCGAATCCGAACGATCGGCTGGTCGCCCGTCGGGAACACGACTGGGTGTCATGGCGTGTCCCAGGGCCGTCGTGGCACGTCGCGGCGCTGGGATTGGTCATCCTGGTGCTGGCTGTCGGCGGGTCGTTGTGGTTCGCGCTGGACTGGCTGGAACGCGTCGCCGCGCTGAGGACGGACCCGAACGCGTCGCTCAGCGGCAAAGACGTCGTATCCGCGAAGCTGGACGCGGTAAAGATCGCCTTGAGCGCGGTCGCCGGCGGGGTCGCGCTGTTCGCTCTGTACCTCGCGGTGCGCCGACAGATGACCGCCGAACGCGACCTGCGCGCCCAGCTGCACGCCCAAGCGCACACCCAGGACGATGCCAAGGCCCGCCGGGTTACTGAGCTCTACACCAAGGCCTCCGAACAGCTCGGCTCCGACAAGGCCCCGGTCCGGCTGGCCAGCCTTTATGCGCTGGAACGCCTCGGCCAGGACAACCCCGATCAGCGCGCCACGATCAGCCAACTGTGGTGCGCCTACCTACGCATGCCCTACACCTCACCGCCCCCAACCGCCACGCGCGTATCTGGTGGCGGGCCTCGCGCGCTGCTGTACACCCCGCCGCCCCCGACCGCCACGCGAGCGCCTGGAGGGGTGCACCGTCCGCTGCTTTACAACTCGCGTCGCCGGATCGATATCCAGCGGCCAAGACCTGCCGTCGGCACACCTGCAGGTCATGCAGCGGCTTCGCATGCGGAGGCGGTACTGGAACGCGACGTTCGTCTGTCCGTGCAACGCCTTCTGGCCAAGCACCTCCGCCGGAACACGAACGACCGGGGCCAGTCGCACGACGACTACTGGCCCGAAATTCTTGAACTCGACCTCACCGAGGCCACCCTGGTCGACCTTGACTTGAGCGAATGTCACCTCCCCACCATCCGCTTAGTCGGTGCGACCTTCATCGGCAGCATCGCAAGGTTCCAAAGCGCGGCCTTCGCTGGCAGTGCCCATTTCGAGCGTGCAACCTTTGGCGGGTACGCATACTTCGATAGCACGACTTTCACAGCTGGTGTCGGCTTCGGCGGCGCGACCTTCCGTGAGGCGTGGTTCACTGGCACGACCTTCTGCGCCGCTGCCGACTTCTATGGTGCGGTTTTCAACGGCGATGCCAAGTTCACCGGCGCGACCTTCCGTGAGACCCGGTTCATCGAAGTAACCTTCTTTGGCGATGCTCACTTCGACGGCGCAACCTTCTCCAGCGACGGCAAGTTCCACGACACTGCCTTCGCGTTAGTAGCCAGATGCAGCAACGCTCGCGTGCTCTTGGCCGACGGAGTCATGTCCCAGAGCACATGGCCGCCAGGCTGGATTTGTGCTTTGGTCGCATCGCCAGATGAGGACTTTCTGTGGGGGCAATTGGTTCCGGTGCCGGTGGTCTTAAGCTAGCTCGCCGTAATCGTCGAGGTAGGTCGCGAGGCAGTTGAGCGCTGCGCAAACGCCATCCCAGTCGAGTTCCTCGGTGACACGACACACGGCTGAGGCGTGCCGTGTCAGGCCGTCCGCCAACGCCTGTTCCCAGCACGCCAGCAGCGACCGTTCGCCCAGCGACTACTGACCGATCCCATACATGGTCACTCGACTTGAGGGGAAACGCCGGAGTGGGGACGGGTCCGAGCAACCCGTCCCCAGGCCGCTACTCTGGCGGGGATAGGTCGAACAATGACTCGACCACCAGGCTGCCGGCATAAAACCGCTGGTCAGTCCTGTTCCCATCCTTTGGTACTCCCGCCCGAGGTCCGGCCC
>NZ_JBHXCW010000082.1:5044-31609 GCF_042725365.1 Lentzea sp. NPDC060358
TCCGCAGAAGATCTCGCGCAGGTTGGTGCCCTTCCCGAGGTCCGGCCCTCCGCAGAAGATCTCGCGCAGGTTGGTGCCCTTCCCGAGGTCCGGCCCTCCGCAGAAGATCTCGCGCAGGTTGGTGCCCTTCCCGAGGTCCGGCCAGGGCGGCGGCACGCACCAAGATCGCCAATCGGCAAGAGGCAATGCCGCCGCCACTGGCCTCGGATAAACCTCGGCCTCCGACCGACGGCGCGGCATGTGCATGTGCATGGCTCCAGCGCGATCTCTGGCAATCTCGCCGGCGAACACCTGGGTTTGGTTGTGCCGCGGTCGCGTCCTGTAACAGTGTCTGATCGTTGTGCGATGGTCACCCTGCGTACTGAAGCGCCGAGAGGGGGCTCAACACTGATGGGCGACACACTCGTGACCGGCGCTGCTGGGTTCATCGGATCGTGGTTGGCGAGGCGACTCCTCGACCAAGGACACGCGGTCCTGACGATCGACAACCTCTCCTCCGGTGACCTCGACAACATCCCCGAAGGGTGCGAGCGCGTTATCGGGGACGTTTCCGACCCCGCAGTCATCGCCAGACTCAACGGTCGGACCTTCGACGCGATTTACCACATTGCAGGACAAAGCGGGGGTATTCCGAGCTTCGACGATCCGGTGTTTGACCTGAACAGCAATGTGACGTCGACCCTCCTGCTGTTGGACTTCGCGTGCCGCGCGAAGTGCCCCGTGTTCGTTTATGCCAGTTCGATGTCCGTTTACGGCGATCAAGAGCTTATGCCGGTGGTCGAGACCGCGCCGACTGCGCCGAAGAGCTTCTACGCCGTTGGCAAGCTCGCCAGCGAGCAATACATGCGCCTTTACGCCGAGCGTGGCCTAGCGTGCACCGCCCTCCGGTTCAACAACACATACGGCCCTGGGCAGAGCCTGGTTAATCTGCGGCAGGGAATGGTCAGCATTTTCCTCGGCCAAGCCTTGTCATCCGGTCGCATTCATGTCAAGGGTAGTTCCGACCGGTTTCGCGACTTCGTACACGTCAGCGACGCCGTGGAGAGTTTGATCCTCGCAGGGTCTCATAATCACGGAGCGCGCTTCACTGTATACAACGTCGCAACCGCTCACAAGACCACGGTCAGGGAACTCGTCGAGGCGATCCGCGCGAACCTGCCCTTCCCGGTGGAAGTGCGCTACGAGGGGTCCACACCAGGCGACCAATTCGGCATCTACTGCAGCTACGAGCGCATAAATGCCGACCTCGGATGGAGTCCGACAGTGAGTTTTACCGAGGGAATCGCAAACACAGTTGCGTGGGCACTCGATACCCAGATAACAGGCAGGCTGCGTTGAAGATCAAAGCGATGGTGGCCGTCCGGGCTGGATCCGTGCGTGTGCCTGCAAAGAATACCCGCCCCTTCTCTGGAACCACACTTCTCGAGAGCAAGCTTGTGCAACTAAAGCGCTTGCGGGTCCTCGACAGCGTGATCGTAAACTCCGACGATCCGTTAGCGCTTTCTATTGCCGCTGAGCTGGATTGCGAAACCGTCACCAGAGATCCATACTACGCGACCAGCACAGTGTCCATGAGCGATGTCTATGCGCATATGGCGACCCAGTGCGACGCCGACGTCATCGTCTACGCGAACTGCACGAGCCCGCTGATTCGCGACGCAACGATCGAACGCCTTATAGCAGAGTTCGTCCGCAGGGACAACCGGTTCGACTCACTCAACACCGGAAGCCTGATCAAAGAGTTCCTGTTCCGGGATAACCGCCCCATCAACTACAACCTCGCCGCCCAGCCCCGCAGCCAGGACCTCCCCGACATCATCGCGCTAAACTTCGCCATCAACGTCCTCACACGAGAGACGATGATCAAATGCCGCAACGTCGTGGGCCGTACTCCCCGCTTGCGGATCATCGATGATGTTGAAAGCGTGGACATTGACACCCCTCTGGACTTCTGGATCGCGGAGCGGCTCTACGAGGAGCGCGGCGGCCACGGTTTCCTGATGTCGTAACGCCGCGCGGAAAGGAGCACCAATGGCTGAGCCCGATCCGCGCACGCCCGGAGTGCTGCGTGCGCTAGTACTCTGGCCCGCACTATTTGCGGGATACGCCACTCACCGCGCGCACCTTGCAATCGCGGCCACGACCGCCGTCCATCGTCGCCTGATTCTGAGGCCAACCGAGTACGCACACCTGCGCAGCTTCCTCATCGACACCTATGACGGCGAACCGTGGGTCGGGACCCCGACCGACGGCTTCCGCTTCTCCCACGATAAAGCCAAGGCATGCTGGCGGGAATCGGAGCAGCTGGACGTCTTGTTGGTGCGGGCAGACTCGTCCGCTGATCTCGCCGAATTGAAAGACACTGTGCGCAAGCTCGCCCAGGTAGGCAAGCATTCAATGCATCTCACCGATACCGTCGAAGAGACTCAGTATCTGTGGACCGTCGCCAATGCCCACGCGAAGCGGCCGCGAACACTACCCTTGTTCGCCGGACAACACACATCGCGTCCCGGATATGACCGATGAGAACGTACAGTCCGGCACTGAGGTTGCCGCGCAAGGCCGCCCTGATGGCACGCGAGGCGCGATACCTGGCGCGCCATCCGACCGAGCGGAAGCTGATCCGGGACAACGACCGGTTCCAGGGCATCCACGCCGGAGAGGACTGTTTTATCCTGGGCAACGGGCCCTCTCTGATTGAAGACGACTTGTCGGTCCTCGCTGACGATGTGGTCTTCACCGTCAACAACCTCACCGCCGACGACCTCGGCGCGGGCATCTACCCTAGATATCACGTACTGTCCGACCGGCGCTTTTTCTCGCTTGACCCGGACTCCCAAGTCGACGCACCGATGTTAGCGACGCTGCGTAAGATCTTCGTCGGAGATCGGTCGCCGGTCTGCTTCGCACCCAGTTCCGAGGCCGGATTCATCCGCGCACACAGGCTCGACACCAACGGGAACGTAAGTTACTTCTGTAACCCGTTCTACTTTTCCGATTACTACGTCATCCGCACCGACGCCACTCGCATCATCCCCCGTTTCTGCTCAGTCGTGCAGCACGCCGTTCTCCTGGCTATCCATATGGGGTTTCAGCGAATCTACCTCCTGGGCTGTGACACCACCAACATAATCGCCAATATCTCCGCCGCACTCAATGACAACGCCGACAAATACTACGCGTACGAAGTGTCGCCGGAGTTAAACGCCTGGTTTTCCGCCCAGTTCGCCAAGCGGACAATGGAACGGTGCGCCGAGTCATATCTCGAAGTGCTTATCGGGTTCCGATTCCTCTGGCTATATTGCGTCAACACAGGCGTCGAGCTGGTCAACTGCTCATCCCGGTCAGTGGTCGATTCGATCCCGCGACGGCGGCTCCACGATGTCCGACCCAACTGAACTAGTACCGCTTCGGATCGGTCTCAGCGTCGTCATCCCTGTCCACAACATGGCAGGGCACATCCGCAACACCCTCGCGTCCCTCGCCATGCAGACCAGCAAGGACTTCGAGGTGATCGTGGTCGACGACGGCTCTACCGACAGCACCGCCGCGGTCGTGTGCCAGGTGTTCGCGAAGGGCGAGATTCCCCGACCGCGCCTCGTGCACATACCTCACCGGGGCGTCAGCGCCGCCCGCAACGCCGGCGCCGAGTTTGCTGCAGGCGCTTATGTGCTCTTCCTCGACGGGGACGACCGAGTCGCCCCAGACCTGGTGAGCGCTGTGACGCAGGTCGGCGGTGACTCGCCCGACCTGATCTGCTGGGGCTGGGACACCGTCGACCCGGCTGGAAACATTCTCCGTCGGTACTTCGATGTGCACCCTCCCCATCCCGGCCGAGTCTCAGGGCTCACTGCCCTACGGCACCGGGTTGTGGACCGGACGTTCCGCACATGGACGGCCAGCGTCGCGTACCGGCAGCAGTTCCTGCTTGACCACGGCCTTCGCTTCGTCGAGGGAAGCACGTGCGGGGAGGACATGGAGTTCGCCTATAAGGCGCTGGCCCGCGCCCGCCAGGTCGACCTGCTCGACCGCACTTTGTCCATCTACGTGAAACGGTCCGACTCTGCCAGCTCCCGACGCGATGTTCGCCGATTCGATAGCCTCGAGGCTCTAGAACGCTCCTACCACGACCTCACTGGCAACCCTGAAGCCGAGATCCGCGCAATCGCCCGAACCTTCCCTCTGAACCGGTACGTTCGCAACTACTTCCACACCCTGGAGTCCTGCCTGCGCCAAGGCGACACACCAAATGTGCGGGGCTTCCTCGCACAGGTTGAAGCCCAGTATCCGGGCCTCACCGACTGGATCGCAGAGTCGCTGCGCGGTCGCCTTCGTGCACGACTGCACACCCCTATGGATCAGCGACTGTTCCTCGTCTCGCCTCTGTTGTGGTGGCACTGCCGGAAAGTACGCCGCATCATCGACCGCTTGCTGCCCGAACCCTGGCGCACCACTTCTGTACGGTCGCTCATCCGCACCGCTGCCCGACTTCGCCGCGACAGCGCATGATGACTTGACCGCAGCAAACGTCCGGACCTGGGTGTGGGGCGGGATTGCGAGGGCATCGCCCCACACGAAACTACTCAGGCGAACACACCCCAAGAGATGACTCGATCACCAGACTGACGCGGAGAAACCAATGGTCAGCCCTGTTCGCAATCTTCTGGTACTACCGCCCGAGGTTCGGTCCTCCGCACAACGTTTTCCCGCGGAATGGTGCCCTCCCTGAGATCCGACCAGGGCGGCGGCATGCACCGAGATCACCAACCGTCAGGAGGGAACGCGGCCACTGGCCTCCGAACAATGCCTCGGCCTCCGACGGATGACGCAGCTTCTGCATCTGACGAGCTGCGCTTGTCGCGATCGCTGGGCAATCCGGGCGATGATGCCCAGGCGCTGCCTGAGGTCCGGCCTACCGCACGACGATCTCGTGCAGGTCGATGCCCTGTCGATCCCTTGTCGAGGCTGTCAGAGAAGGCATCGGACCCCGTGAGTCGTCTTGGCCTCGACAAGGAAGAATCAGGTCGTGGTTCGCACAATCGACGGCACCGGATCACTGTAGACACCGAACCTATCGCTGACCTGGGCGTCGAAGACATGCTGGCCTGGACTGACACCGTTGAACTGCTTCGACGAATGCGTGCCGCACTGAGCCTCGAACCAAATCTGTCCGTCGATCAGGAAGTGGCAGATCACCGGGTCCCGGCCGCTCTGCCAGCCGACGTCGAACGCGACTCCGACGTTCCCGCCTCCCTTGACAACCACGACGAAGTTGGCCACGGTCGGCTTCGGCTCCACAGGAGCAACCGGCGGTGGCGGCACCGAGTCGCCGTCGCCGGGGATGTCGACGGCCAGAGTTGGCGACCACTGGCTGGTGTTGCCAAGCCGGTCACGGACGAGCGCCTTAAACCTGTGCACACCTGCGGCAAGGCCGGTGACTCGCGTCGACGAACGCGTTCCGCACTGGCTTTCCTGCACGGCCGAGTCGTCCACGTAGATCACACACCGCACCGGATCCGTGCCGGCTGTCCAGCCAACGTCGAACGTCACTGCGGCAACACCCACGCCAACACTCTGGACGGAGAAGTTGGTCAGGGCCGGCGCTGCGGGCTTCATCACCTCGGTAGTCACGACGGGCGGCTCGCTCGTCGTCCTGGCGGCCACGGTCAAAGTGCGCGTACCGTGGATGATCTTGCCCGCGTCCTTCGGCTGGGCGTCAGCCCACTTCAAGAAGGTCGGCAGGCTCAGAAAGAGGCTGAACAGCTTCTTCGAGAGGCCGGACGCGACGGCCCTGCCGACCGCAAACTCGACGTTCCTGACCCGTAGGACGTCACACTTGAGCCGCTCGACCCAGTTCGTGTCCGCGACGCAGTTCTCGTAGTCGGCGTAGACGTCCGAGATCTCGGTGATCAGGGTCGTGTAGATGCCCCAGTACTTCTTGACATCCGCGAGCTGAAGCCCAGGCATGAACGTCACGAGCGTGGTGAGCAGAGCAAAGTTTCGGCCCGCGCGCGAGAGGTCGACCGAGATCGTCGAACCGCCCCTGCCCAGTGGAACGCGCGCGACGTCACCCGGCATCAGGATGGAGGGGTCGGAATGACGCAGCCGGGTGAGCACAGCGGCCAGTCCCTGGTTGACGTCGACCGACTGGACAGCGGGTGCGTCGCCGGTGAGCTTGATCTGGACCGGAAGCGCGAGCGTGTTCCTCAGGATGACTTCCGACACCGTCGTGCACGCTTCGATCGGGTAGTCCGCCGGAACCACTCCCCTGGCTTCGTCCATGGCGCAAAGTCCTGGCGCGGGCGCCGCGATCGCCGGCGTGCCAGTGCCCGCGACAGCGATTACCCAACTTGCGATGACAGCCATGAGACGCATCAGTTTTCGCCGAGCTTGCACGGCCCCTCCAACTTCTTTCCGAGCTCGGCCAAGGCGTCAGCCGCGCGAGTCGCGGCTCCTTCGTCCGAGAAACCTTTTCCCGCAAGGTCGTCCAAGGCGTCCGCAGTGTTCAAGAGAGCATCGTTGGCCCCTTCAAGATCAGCGCTCCTGGCCATGCCTCGAAGGCCTTCCGCCGTCTCGCGCAACCTGCTTCGCGCCGCTTCAGTCGAGTCCGGGTCGGCGAGCTCGTTCATCGCATCGCTGAGCTTGCCGAGATTGGCGTCGCCAGACGACAACCTCTCGCACGCATGACTGCGGCCGCCACTCTGAGACGCCGCCTTCTCGTCTGTACTCGAGCCACAGGCCACCAGCGTCGTCAGGAGCAATCCGATGGCGACGCCTGAAGAACTTCTTTTGATGATCTCCTCCTTGAGCCGGCCGCGAAGCCCGCCGGCAGGCCGCCTGCCGGGCATCGGTCTGATCAGTCGCGGGCACGGCGCCGGTAATCTGCTCCGCTCGGTGCCGCCCCCGCCCGGTGACGCTGCCTCAGAAGCCAACTCGACAGGTGACCTCTGCCCGCCCCCTGGCTTCTCAGACGACGCTGTTTTGTTCTGTGTGGCCGTGATCATGGCGTGGAGATCAGAGACGATGTCCGAATCTCCACGCCACGTGATCAGCCTCCGCGCCCCTGCGGCGTGGGTGGCCAAGGGCAGCGGTGGTCGTCGACAGGTCCTCGCGGCCTGCACGCCCATTGGGCTGTCAGTCACTCCAGTGGTGCTCGATGGCGTAGCCCACGCCCGCGCTGACCGCGGTCCCGACCACGAAGGCGGCCCAGCCGATCGGTCCGGCGGCCAGGGCTCCAAATCGTGCGGCTGTCGCAGCCGTGAGGAGCACCTCGGTGAGGCCGCTTGCGGCAGCGCCGGCCGCCCAGCCGCCCGCCCCTGCGGCCGCCGCAGTGGTCGGCGGCGTGCCGTGCATGATCGACAGGCCGGTCCCGGCGAGGCCCAGGACACCGCCGGGCACGTGCAGCGGCTTGAGGACAGCCTTGGCGTACGGCATGTCATTGCCGACCAGCCTTGCGGGGCCGAGCGTGAGTGGTGCGTTGAGCTCGGCAGCGGGGATGCGCGGCGCCAGATCGAATGCCTGGCTGAGCGCGGTGTGGCGCAGCCCGCCGGTTGTGTTGTCGGCGAAGGCCACCGCGGTGTTGAGGCGCGCGGTGAGCTCGGCCGCAGTGAACTGGCCCACGGCGGGCGCGGGCTTGGCCAGATAGGTGACCATCGAGGTGGTGAACACGCCCCGGGCCACCCCGAGCATCCGTGTCGGGGTGAGGAGAGCCTCGAAGAAGGTCTTCTCCTTGGCCACGTCGGTTTGTAGTGCCTGGTGCGCCGCGGCTTCCTTGCGCCGGGCCGCGGTGACCAGCGCTGTGATGGTCCGGCCGGGACCGGTAGCCGCGGGATCCACAATCGGCAGCGGGAACTGGATGGTGTCGGCGGTGAGCCGGTAGCCGGCCGAGCGGGCCAGGTCGCGCGCCTGCGCCATGGACTCGACGACTGCCTCGAGTTCGTAGACGAAGACCGTGAGCGCCTGCACTACGCGCCGCGCCGCGGCGGCGAGATCGCCTGCGGTGGCGCCGTCGCGGCCGAGCTTGTCGCGGGCACGGTCGGCGGCCCGGCCGTCCCAGGCTCGTAGTGAGGCCGCGCGGGCGGCGTGCAGGGTGTCCTGCACTCGCGCGATCTCGAAGGCCACCCCAGTCAGCCAGGCGATCTTGTCCCAGAGCTGCCGGATGTCGCCGTCCACCCTGGTCGCCAGGGTGTGTCCGCCCATGATCGGCCGGGGCGGCTGGGGCAGTGGCATCTGCGGGCCACTGATCGGTGCGATCACGGGTGCTCCGTCGAGGGGTGACCGGCGGTGTTGCCGGCCCACGGGTGTCGGGTGGGGGTGAACAGCGCGTCGAGGCCGGCCAGCCGCTGCTGTCCGATCACGTTGCGGTCCTCGGTGTCGCGGTACTCCTCGTAGGTGCCGCTCAGCGAGTCGTGAGCGCTGCCCAGGCTGCTGAGGAGCTCGGCGGCGCCGCCGAGCAGGGCTACCAGGGCGGCGTCGAGCGCCGCGGTCGACCTCCCGGCGTCGGTGACCTGATGGGGCATGCGTTCGCACTGCTCGCGCAGGTCCTGCTGAGCGTCGGCCAATGACCGCCCGATCGGGCGCAGCTCGTCGAGGTCGACGCGGAACTTACCGCTGTCCATGTGCACCGTCCTCGCGGCGCAGCTCCTGGGGCAGTTCCTGATCCCACAGCACCATGTCGGCGCCCGTGCCCAGCTGCAACGAGGCGGGGTCGATGGTCGCGGGCAGCTCCACCCACGGCTGCTGCTCGCCCATGCACTCGACCAGGCGTGGCAGCGACGAGTAGGCCAGGATCACGTTGTGCCCGTCGTTGGTCGGCACGACTTCCACGTCGACGATGTCCGTGCGGCCGTCCTGGTATCGGCCCGGCACATAGGTCGCGCCCGCGCGCAATGTCCGGTCCTCGTCGTCTGCGCCGAGTAGGCGCGGATCGATGAGTTCGGGCACGTCATCGCCGAACACGTTTGTTCCGTCCATCAGCGACCGTTCCATTCTCCCCAGGAGTGATCGACTTGAGGCGATCATCATGCATATTTCCGGTCTCCGCCACGCGTTCTTCGGGGGCTTGGGCAACATTTAGGGTTACCGCCGAGTATTCTGATCGAGTCGCCAGTCATAAAAGACTTCATCTTTCAGCGGTAAGATTCTTTGGTTCGGCTTTCCTTACTTTCATTGTTCAGCCTCACTGACATGGGCATTCTTGGCCGATGGGAATCTAATTGTGAATTAACATGTAATCAGCCTGGGGCGGTGGCAGCGTGGCGTCTCACCAGTGCTGGTTGAGACGCCACCCAGGCAAAGCCGGTTACCAGGTGCCCGCGCGCACGCGGCCGTTGGTGTAGAGCTCGGCCCAGAAGCCGCCCGCGTTCGGGAACTGCGCGACCAGCCAGTTGACCGCCGCGACGATCGGCGGGCACACGACGCCTCCCGCGGTACGGAACACCGCGCGGCACACGGCGTTGGCGCCGATCGCGATCACCTCCGCCTTGCTGATCTTGATCCACCAGTGGTCGCGGTCGAAGCCGCCCTGCGCCAGCACGCCGATGCCCTCGGCGGTCACCGTGGCGTCGGGGACGGCCAGGCCGGCGGGCAGCTGCCTCGTCTGCGACGGCGCCAGGGCCATCTCGAACTGCGCGGCCGCCGAGGTGGTAGTCGGCGCGGCGGGTCCGTCGGCCGGGGTAGCGGCGGTGGCGGTCGCCGAGGCGCCGGCCAGCACCGCCAGCCCGATGCCGGTGGCGGTGATGAGTCGGTACAGCGTGTTCATGTCTGTCCTCCAGGCAGCGTTCGCGCGGCGCGCTGGCCGCGGGCCCGAGGGTGGCGGGAGCCGGTGTGCCCCCGTCGTTGTTCGGGCATGTTGAGCCTGGTGAAGACCGCTGATCGACCGATGATCCGGCGCTGATCGGCTGAGTGAGCTCGCCAGACACGCAGGGTCGGTTTACAGGGCCGTCAAGCGTGAGCGGATGGCGTCGGCCTCGTCCGGGTCCAGCGGGGCCAGCAGGGTGAGCGCATGTTCCCAGGCGGCCCGGGCACGGTCCTTGTCACCGGACAGCAGCAGCGTCTCGGCCAGGCTTGCCTGAGTGGTGGCTTCGTCGTAGCCGTGCTGGATCGTGCGATACAACTCGACGGCACGGGTGTAGCAGGTGATCGCCTGTGGCAGGTCCTGCAGGCCGCGATGGGCGTGGCCGAGGCTGTCCCAGGTGTCGGCGTGGCCTTGCGGGTCGTCGAGCTGCTCGTGCTGCTCCAATGCCTGCCCGCAGTACCGCAGCGCCGTGCTGTGCTGGCCGAGCAGGGTGTGGTACCAGCCCACTGTGTTGAGCGCGTTGGCTACTCCCCTGCCGTCATGCCCCGCGCGCATCCCCTCCAGGGCCTGCTCGGCGTGACCCAACGCTGAACGGAAATCACTGTCCTGCTCGTGCATCCACGCCAGGATCAGGTGGGTTTGCGCCTCACCCAGCGGGTCGTTGCTCTGCCGCGACAGCTGCAGCGAGCGGGTCAGGAATCCTCGGGCGGTCTCGATGTCGCCGAGCCGCAAGTGCGCACGTCCCAGGCCTCGATGCGCGCGGATCTGGCCGTTGAGGTCGCCGAGTGCAGCTGAGGCGTCCAGCGCGATCTGCTGGGTTGCGATGTAGTCGCGCCAGTGCCCGCCCCAGTCGAGGTAGTCCACCATCGACCACGGGATCTGCCAGGCGTGGGCGTGCAGGCCGTGCCGGGCGGCGTCGTGCAGCACAGCGAGCAGTACCGCATGCTCCGTGCCGAACCAGGCGCGAGCCTCAAGTTCGCCGGCGAATTCGTCGAGGCAGACCCCTGGCAGTGGTGCCGCGATCGTGATCGGGTCCCGGCTCGGATACAGCAGCATCGCCGCGCGATGTGCCGAGTGCAGGTAGTGGTCGGCCAGGCGCTGCCGTGCGCGGCCGATCACCTCGTCGCCGTCGCCGTGCAGGTGATCCACGGCGTAGAGGCGGATGAGGTCGTGCAGGCTGAACCGGCCTGGGGCGCGTTCCTGTAGTAGGTGCAGCTGCACGAGTTCGGCCAGCGCCGCGCGCGTGGCGGGGCGGGACAGGCCTGACGTGCTCGCGGTCGACGACTCCGACATCTCCGGCCCGGGATGCACCGCAAGGCTGCGGAAGACCCAGGCGGTGTCGGCGGGCAGATCGCGGTAGGACCAGGAAAACACCACGCGCAGGTTCGTTACCGGGTCTCCGCCGTCGAACGAGCCGAGCCGGTCCTGCGCCGCGCGCAGCGTGGACACCAGAGCGGCCAGGGCGAACCCCGGCCGCGTCAGCGCTCGTGCCAGCACGATCCGCAGCGCCAGCGGCAGCCCCGCACACCGCGCAATCAGCTCGTCGACTTCGTCGGGCTCGGCGGCCAGCCGTGCCGCACCCATACCCGCCTCGAGCAAGGCATACGCCTGAGCGGCGTTGAGAACCTCGAGCGCGAGCGGGATGGCACCGTCGGTGGCCACCAGACTCTCCAAGCGCCGCCGACTCGTGATGATCACCATGCTGGCGGGGCTGGCGGGCAGCAGCGGTCGTACTTGCTCGGCGTCAGCGGCGTTGTCGAGCACGACCAGCATCCGCCGGTTCGCGATAAGACTGCGGTACAGCCCGGCTTGTGCCTGTAGCGACGTCGGAATGTCGTCGACCGCGACCGCGAGCGCGTCAAGACATGTGCGAACGGCCTCACCGGTGGCCATCGGTGTGTCAGCCGGGCCGAACCCGCGCAGGTTCAGATACAGCTGCCCATCCGGGAACCGGTCGCTGACCTGGTGGGCGAACGTCAGCGCGAGAGCGGTCTTACCGATCCCCGCCATCCCGTCGACGACGACGACGACCGGAGTGCCCGCGCCCGCCATCTGACCAGTCTCGCGGGCCGCGAGCGCCTGACCGAGTTGGGCCAGTTGCTCGTCTCGGCCCACCAGCCAGCGCGGCCCCGCCGGAAGCTGACGAGGGACTACCCAGGCAGGCTGTGAAGGCGTGTCGGCATGGTCGGTCGCCGTTTGGGGTATCGCCGTGTCGACGCCTCGTTGCACCGGCGCGGCGAGCGTGTGGTCGTTGTTGAGGATCCGCTCGTGCAACATGCGGACCGCAGTGCCGGGATCGGTCCCCACCTCCTCAGCCAGCCGCGCGCGGAAGTCCGCGTAAGCGGCCAACGCGTCGGTAGTGCGACCGCCGCGATGCAGCGCGAGCATCAGAAGCGCCAGCATGCTCTCCCGGAACGGATGCGTGTCGGTCCACGACTGCAGCTCGGCGACAATCTCCTGATGGCGGCCTAGCTGCAGTTCGAGCTCGATGCAACGTTCGACTACGGTGAGGCGCCGCTCGGTTAGGCCCGTCTTGAACGACTCGAGCCCGCGGTTGGTGACATCGGACAGCGGATCCCCGCGCCACAGCCGCAGCGCCTCACGCAGTACCGCGGCCATCTCCCGCAGCGACCCGCACCCGTCAGCCTGGTCGACCAGGTCCTCGAAACGCCGCAGGTCAAGTGCCCCCTCGCGGCAGGTCAGCTCGTAGCCGCCGGGGCGCGTGCGCAGGGTGGTCTCGGGATCAACCCTGAACAGCTCCCGCAGAGAGTTCACGCTTCGTTGCACCATGCTCCTGGCGGTCAGTGGCGGTCCATCGGCCTCCGACCACACGACGTCGATGATCCGCTCGACCGCTACGGGGTGCCCGTGGTGCAGCAGCAACACGGCCAGTGTCGCGCGCGGCACCGCCTTCGTCAGGGTGATCGGGCTTCCCTCGTGCGAAATGGCCAAGGGCCCCAGCAATCCGAACTCCACTGATCCCCCTGCTCACGCTCCGACCGCCGCCGAAGGCGGCCGAATCCGCGCACGTTGCAGCACAGGACTAAATGCCAATTTCAGGTGGCGCGCCAGCCGCACGTCACTCGTTGGCTAGCACACCGAACTCAGGAGTTCCTGTGCTCAGCGTCGCCTCTGGGCGGACAGTCGGCACCAGACTCGAAGAAGCCTCTTCCTTTCTCTCAGGAGAATCTGCGCCAGAACGTAGCGCACATCAGCGCGGAGACGACACGTCACTTGAGCAAGCCTTGATTCGACGCTTCATTTACCAAGCCGTACGTACGTTCCGAATATTGCAGCGACGCCGAATGGAATAACGCCAATCGGCAACGACGTGCACGGCGAATACGCCGGACGTGAGACTGTGCTGCGCCTAGGGCTGGGGTACCAGTCGCGGATGTCGTCAGTGGTTGGGGAAGAGGGCGGTGCGAGATCACCGACATGTCCGTCGCGGCCGCTGGCCGCGGCATGGCCCTTGGCCACGTCACCGTCTCCGGCACAGCTCAGCGATGGGTGATCGCGCTGCGGCGTCGTCCAGTTGATTCGGAGGCTCTGAGGCTGCTCGCCAAATGATCCGCTAACCGTGAACACACCGCCCTCCCGCATCATCACTCCAGGCAGCGGATCGATCCGCACGGCTCCGGGATGTGACGCGACGGCACGGCATGAGCTGGGCGATCGAGGCTCACGCCATGCCATCGCCTCAACTTCAGGTTGGGCAACGTCCCGGACCCGTCGTGTGGCTGGGCATCCCAGACGTTTTACTGAGGCCACGCTGGACTCACGTCCCAGCGAGGGATCACATCCTCGACATCGAGATGACTGCGGTGGTTTCCCAGGCGCATCACTGGAACTCATACCCCAACACCCCATGCGGGGACGGGCCAGAGCCCGCCCCGAACGGGTGCTACTCGGGCATAGATAGGCCGAACGATGACTCCACTACCAGGCTGCCAGAACAAAACCGCTGGTCAGCCCTGTTCCCATCCTTTGGTACTCCCGCCGAGGATTCGAACCTGCGCGGATACTGTCGAGCCTTCAAATCCAGCCGACACGACGATGACCCCGCAGCGTCACGCCCCTGCGGTTCACCGGCTCGCGAACGAAGCATGCTCGTCCAACCCACGCTGGCCCTGGCCCGACACGCCGGAACAACACCCCAGACGACCGCAGCCCGAGGATCATCGATCGTCGCCGCACCAGCACCACCCAGTGCACCAGGTGTCAGCGCGCACGATCTATGAGATCGCCAGGCAGCGCCGCTTGGACAAATCCGCCGCACGCCGATCACGGCCTGGGAGAACACCCGATCGGGGGACATGATTCGCTTTAGGCAACGCGACCTCATTTCGTTCCGCGCAAACCGATTCTCCCAAAATCCTCCCAAACACTGGGTTACCGGCCAGTACAGACCACTGTGGACAGTCACGTCAAGATCGAAAAGAGCACACGAAAAAACCCGCCGACCTGGGCTTTCACCCAGAATCAGCGGGCTGATTCAGACCGTCGGGACGACAGGATTTGAACCTGCGACCCCTTGACCCCCAGTCAAGTGCGCTACCAAACTGCGCCACGTCCCGGCCACACTCCCGGTTCCCCGGCGTGCAGGAAGAATCGTACAACACCGCGGACAGAGATCAAAAACGGGGCCCAAGACCCGCCGCCACCTGCGGATATACGGCGGGGACCCGATGTTCGGGTCCCCGCGTCCCTCGGTCCGACCGATCCCCCGATCCTCGACCGACAGCCACCACTATGCGTCGGTTGGAGCAGTGCCGCCACCGCCGAAAGTCGAGTCTTGTGCGTCAACCTTCGACTTACCGGGCGGTAGGACGGCACTGACGGTGAAGCCGCCGTCCGGCCTGTACGAGGTGGTCAGGGTGCCGCCTGCCAGGCGGACTCGTTCCGACAGGCCGTGCAGGCCCGCGCCGCCTCGCTCGTCTGACGGAGGTAGCGTGCCTGGGCCGTTCACGACTGAGACTCGTACCGGTGCGGCTCTGTCGACTGTCACCGTCACGGCGGCGCCCGGGGCGTGTTTCGTCACGTTGGTCAGGGCTTCCTGGACTACCCGGAAGAGGGCTCTGGAGATCGCCGGCGGTAGTGAGGCGTCGCCTGTTTCGGACAGGGTCACGGACACGCCCGCCACTCGGGCCCGGTCCACCAGTTCCGACAGGGACGGGTAGGTGGTGTCCGAGTTCAGCAGGCCCAGGGCCGCTCGCATCTCCGACAGGGATTCCTTTGCCAGGGAACGGAGTCGGAGTGCCGTCTCTCGTACTGACGGGTCTGTCGCGGTGGCGGCCAGGGCTGCCGACTCCACTGCGATGAGGGTGGCGTGGTGGCCTACCGCGTCGTGGATCTCACGGGCTATGCGGGCTCGTTCGGCTGCTCTTGCCGAGGTTTCCTGGGCCTGTAGTTCGGAGGCTCTGGCTCTGCGGGTTTCGTAGAGCGACTGGGTCAGGTCCCTGCGGGTGGTGACCAGGGCGCCCAGGGCTGTGGGGGCGGCTGCCAGGCCGAAGGCGAACGCCAGGGCCAGGAGGAGGGAGGCCGGGGGGATCGTTTCGGTCAGCAGTACCGGGGCCACGGCCGCCACGGTCAGGGACAGCACCCAGAAGAGCTGGAGCGGGATCGATTTCTCCGTGCGGCCCAGGCGGTACTGGGCTACCAGGGCCGGGGCCCAGCCCAGGCCTCCTGCCACCGCCGGAACGCACGCCAGGGAGGCCAGCCACGGCCAGCGGAGGCGGAGAGGGAGCAGCAGGGCTGCCGTTATGGCGGCCCACAGGGACCACGGGTAGGGGCGGTCCTGGGTCAGCAGGACCACGCCTGCGGCCAGGCCGACGGTCAGGAGCTCCTGGAGGAGTCGTTTCACCACACACCGACCTGGTGCGCGACCAGAGCCGCCTGCACCCGGTTCTCCACGCCCAGTTTGGTCAGGACGGTGGAGACGTAGCTCTTCACCGTGGCTTCGGACAGGCAGAGGTGCTCGGCTATCGCATGGTTCGAGCGGCCGCCCGCGACCAGTTCCAGGACCTGGCGTTCGCGGGCCGACAGCGAGTCCAGCTGGCTGTTGGCGCGGAAGCCGCGCAGGCGCGGGAGCAGGCGGGCGGTGATGCGGGGGTCCAGGACCGCGCCGCCGGCTGCGAGGTCGACCACGGCGCGGACCAGGGTTTCCGGTTCCGCGTCCTTCAGCAGGAAGCCCTGGGCGCCGAGGTCCAGGGCCGTGGCCACGTAGTCGTCCAGGTCGAACGTGGTCAGCACGGCGATGGCGGGCGGGGTGGCCCAGGTGCGGAGTCTGCGGACCGCCTCGAGGCCGTCGACGCCCGGCATCTGCACGTCCACCAGGACGACGTCGGGCAGGTGGGCCAGGACCTCGTCCAGCAGCTCGGCGCCGTCGGAGGCCTCGCCCACGACCTCCACCCGCCCGTCGGCTTCCAGGAGGACCTTGAGGCCCCGCCGCAGCAGGGCCTCGTCGTCGGCTAGCACCACGCGTACGGCCACCAACCCAACCAACCGCACGCACGGCCTGAGGGCAAATAGGTCACCTGGGTGGTCCGGAGAACTACTTCTTGCCGGCGCCGGCCTTCTTCTTCTCGCGCACGCGCACGGAGATGCGGACCGGGCTGCCCTCGAAGCCGAACTCCTCGCGCAGCCTGCGCTCGATGAACCGGCGGTAGGAGGCCTCGAGGAAACCCGTCGTGAACAGCACGAAGGTCGGCGGGCGGGTCGAGGCCTGGGTCGCGAAGAGGACCTTCGGCTGCTTGCCCCCGCGCACGGGCGGCGGGGTGGCGGCGATGAGCTCGGTGAGCCACTGGTTGAGGCGGCCGGTCGGGACTCGGGTGTCCCACGAGTTCAGCGCCGTGCGCAGGGCCGGGGCCAGCTTGTGGACGGCGCGGCCGGTCAGGGCCGAGATGTTGACCTTGTCGGCCCACGGGACGCGCACCAGGCCGCGTTCGAGCTCGCGGACCATCTCGTTGCGGCGGTCCTCGTCGACGAGGTCCCACTTGTTGAACGCCAGCACGCACGCGCGGCCGGACTCGACGACCATCGTCAGCACGCGCAGGTCCTGTTCGGACAACGGCTCGTGGGCGTCGAGCAGCACGATCGCGACCTCGGCGGTCTCGATCGCCGACTTGGTGCGCAGCGAGGCGTAGTACTCCGCGCCGCTCTCGAACTTCACGCGCTTGCGCAGGCCGGCGGTGTCGACGAAGCGCCAGACCTCGCCGTCGAGCTCGACCAGGGAGTCGACCGGGTCGACGGTGGTGCCGGCGACCGAGTCGACGACCGAGCGGTTCTCGCCGGTCAGGCGGTTGAGCAGGGACGACTTGCCGACGTTCGGCTTGCCCACCAGGGCGACGCGGCGGGGGCCGCCGCCGCGGGCGCCGAAGTCGTCGCGCGGGGTCTCGGGCAGCTTCGCGAGGATCACGTCGAGCAGGTCGCCGGAGCCGCGGCCGTGCAGGCCGGAGACCGGGACCGGCTCGCCGAGGCCGAGCGACCACAGCGACGCGACGTCGGCCATCAGGCGGTCGTCGTCCACCTTGGACGCGCAGAGGATCACCGGCTTCTTGGAGCGGCGCAGGACCTTCGCGACGGCCTCCTCGGTCGTCGTCGCGCCCACGGAGGCGTCCACGACCACGAGGATCACGTCGGCGGTCGCCATCGCGAGCTCGGCCTGGGCGGCCACGGCGGCCTGCAGGCCCTGCGCGTCCGGCTCCCAGCCGCCCGTGTCGACCACGGTGAACTTGCGGCCGCTCCACAGCGCGTCGTAGGCCACCCGGTCGCGCGTCACGCCCGGCACGTCCTGCACCACGGCCTCACGGCGGCCGATGATGCGGTTGACCAGCGTGGACTTGCCGACGTTCGGCCGTCCGACCACCGCGAGCACGGGCTGCGGCGGAGCGCTCTCGTCGCCGTCTTCGGAGTCGAGGCCGTCGAAGGCTGACCAGTCGGCCTCGTCCTCCCAGGTGCCGTCCAGGTCCGTCATCGTCTTCCCTCACTCGTGCGTTGTCCATCGAGTTCGGCGACCAGCGTCGCCAGGCGGTCGCGCACCTGTTCGGTGGCAACGCCGAGGGCCGCTCGTCCCTTCCCCTCGGGGAGGGGGAACGGCTCACCGATCAGCACGTCGACCTCGGGCCGGAAGCCCTTGGCCCGGTAGGTCCCGCGGCAGGCGACCGGCAGCACCACCGAGCCGGACGCCTTCGCGAGCCACGCCGCGCCGTTCTGCGCGTTCGCCACGTCGCCCTCGCCGCGGGTGCCCTCGGGGAACACCCCGATCACCCCACCGGCTTTGAGCACGGACAACGCGCTGGTCAGCGCGGTGCGGTCGGCCTCTCCGCGCTTGACGGGGATCTGCCCGATCTTGCCCAGGAGGTCGCCCACGACGCCGCTGAACATCTCCTGCTTGATCAGGAACGTCACGCGCCGGGGCAGCACACCGAACAGGATGGGCCCGTCGGCCATCGAGCTGTGGTTGGCGACGACGACCACGCCGCCGCTCAAGGGTACGCGGTCGCGGCCGTGCACCCGAATCCGGAACTGCCACGCGTACGGAACGCGCGCGATCCACCGGCCGAGGTCGGTGAGCCAGGGCGAGCTCCCGCGGGGAAGCGTCACCCCGTCACCCGCAGCCCGCGCCGTTCGACCAGCTCCAGCAACGCGGTCACGGTGCCCGCGAGGTCGAGGTCGGTGTTGTCGACCTCGACGGCGTCGTCGGCGGCCTTCATCGGCGACACCGCACGGGTGGAGTCGTAGCGGTCGCGCCGCTGCACGTCGGCCAGCGCGGCGTCCACAGTGGACTGACGACCGGCGGCGCTGTCCTGCTTGGTCCTGCGCGCGGCCCGCGCGTCCGCCGACGCCGTCAGGAAGACCTTCAGCGGGGCCTCGGGCGACACGACGGTGCCGATGTCGCGGCCCTCGACGACGATGCCGCCGACGTGGTCCAGCGCGTCGGCGATGATCGCGCGCTGCTGGGCCACGAGCACCTCGCGCACGTGCCGGGTGGCGGACACCGGCGAGACGGCCAGCGAGACCTCGGGGCCGCGGATCTCGGCGGAGACGTCGTCGCCGTCGAGCGTGATGCCCGGCTTCTCCGGGCTGGTGCCGACCAGCAGCACCGCGGTGTCGGCGACCTCGGCGACCTTCACCTGGTCGGCCGGGTCGACGCCCGCGCGCAGCACCGCCAGCGCGACCGCCCGGTACATGGAGCCGGTGTCGAGGTAGCGGGCGTCGAGCGCCGACGCGAGTCGCTTCGCGACGGTGGACTTGCCGGTGCCGGCCGGTCCGTCGAGTGCCACCACGCCGCGCAACTGACCCTGGCCCACCACAGCTCCCTCCGAGACGCCCACGGTGCTCATTGTGCCTGGTGCGGACGCTCACACCGCAGGCGGGACGCCGAGCGCGGCGGCGCACCCGTTCGATCGGGACGGCGCGGCGGTATCGATCGGTGGAATCCGCAACAGCCGCGCGCCGCGCGAGCCGATCAGGTGGGCGCATCACCGAACACACGGAGGGCTCAGTGACCACCATCGAACAGCACGACGCCGTCGCGGCGCTGCTGCACAGCACGCTGGCCGCGCACAAGTCGATGTTCCTCGCCACGGCGGGCGCGGACGGCTCGTGGGTCAGCGGCGTCTACTTCGCCGAGGACGGGCCGCACACGCTCGTGCTCGTGCTGGAGGAGCGCGGGCGGACGCTCAAGGCGATCCGGCAGAACCCCGAGGTGGCGCTGGTCGTGTCGACCGGGTCGCCGATGGAGCCGTTCCTGCAGGCCCAGGGCACCGCGGTGGTCGTGGACGGCGCCGAGGACGAGGCGGTGCGGCAGCACCTCGTGGCCAAGGTGCCCGAGGCGGCGCCGTTCCTGGCCACGCCGATCCGCGCGGTCAGGGTCACCGTGCCGCGCTGGCGCGTCACGGACATCCCCAACGGGTGGCTGCCCGGCAAGGAGTTCTGAGCCGCACGGACGCCCTGCGCGACCGTGCGGGGCGTCGCACACTGGTGCCTCCGCCCTGGAGGCCCCGATGGCCGCACTGCCCCAGCTCTCCCCCGGCATCTTCCTCACCGACGGCGGCGCCGAGACCACGCTGATCTTCGACGACGGCATCGACCTGCCCGACTTCGCCGCGTTCCCGCTGCTCGAGGACGCGGCCGGGCGGGCGGCGCTCACCCGGTACTTCGAGCGGTACGCGGGCATCGCCGAACGCGACGGCGTCGGGATCGTGCTCGAGACCGCCACGTGGCGCGCCAACCCCGACTGGGCGCGAAGACGCGGGTACGGCGAAGCGCGGCTCGCCGAGGCCAACCGCCGGGCCGTCGACCTCCTCGAGGGCGTCCGGAGCCGGTTCGCCACGACCGTCGTCATCAGCGGGTGCGTCGGGCCGCGGGGCGACGGGTACCGCGCGGACGACGTGATGACCCGCGAGGAAGCGTGCGCCTACCACTCGGCGCAGGTCCGGACGTTCGCCGGCACCGCGGCCGACCTGGTCACCGCCATGACGCTGACCACCAGCAAGGAGGCGACGGGCGTCGTCGACGCGGCGAAGCAGGCCGGGACGCCCGTGGTCATCTCGTTCACCGTGGAGACCGACGGCCGGCTGCCGTCCGGTGAGTCGCTCGGGGCGGCGATCGAGGCCGTCGACCGCGACACGGGCGCCTACCCGGCCTAATACATGGTCAACTGCGCGCACACCTCCCACTTCGCGCCCGTCCTCGAACCGGGCGCCGCGTGGACCGGCAGGATCAGGGGCGTCCGGGCGAACGCGTCCGCGCTCAGCCACGCGGAGCTCGACGAGGCCGAGACGCTCGACCGGGGCGACCCCGAGGCCCTCGCCGCCGGCTACGTGCGGCTCCGGCGGCAGTTCCCGCAGATCACGGTGCTCGGCGGCTGCTGCGGGACCGACCACCGGCACGTGGACGCGATCAGCCGGGCGGTCAGTGGGACAGATCGGTCCTGAGCGCCGCGGCGCCGCGCAGGTAGACGTGCTTCACCGACGACCGCGGCAGGTCCGTCTCCACGTGCGCGAGCAGGCGGATCACGCGGGGCATCGAGCCCTGGACCGCGATCTCGGTCGCCGACAGCAGCGGCACGTCCGACAGGCCCGCCTGGCGGGCGGCGTAGGCGGGAAACTCCGAGACGAGGTCTGGTGTGGCGGTGAGGACCACGCTGATCAGGTCGTCGGTCGTCAGGCCGTTGCGGGACATGACCTCCCGCACCAGCTCGGCCGTGGCCTCCAGCACCAGGTCGCGCGAATCCGCGTCGATCTGCGTGGCTCCCCTGATCGCTCGCACCGCCATGCGATCGACCCTAGCGCGTCCTCAGTGGACGTCGCCGCCGACGACGATGTTGGGGTAGGTCACGGTGAGCCCCAGCAGGTTCACGACGTAGGCCGCCCATCCCCCGCCGACCAGCACGAGCCGCCGCTCGCGCAGCGACGCCGCCGTCTCGATCAGCACGTGCAGGCCGCTCGACCCGATGAACGTCAGGTCGGTGAAGTCGACCACCACGTCGCCCTCGCTGACGGCGCAGGCCAGTTCCAGCTCCGACCGCAGCAGGTCGCTCGTCGTGAGGTCGACCTCGCCGGCGAGCGCCAGGGACGCGCCCCGGCGGCGCACCTCCAGCGTGCCTGGTACGGATCTCATCTCGGGCGCCTCACGGGATCGGGGTGCGGCGGATCGCACACCGCCATGAGACGACGGAGGGCCCGCGACCGCCAGTGCCGGAAGGCTCTCCCGGGTCCTCGTCCTCGGCGAAGTTGAGGACGACGACCCGGGAACGGCCGAGTCTGGCCTCCCGTCCCGGCGGCGGGCCAGGGCCGAACGAACCCGCGGGGCAGGGCCCTACGACGTCAGGTCGGCCAGCAGCAGCCCGCTGCGCGGCTTCGGGGTGAAGTAGGTGCTCTTGCGGGGCATCCTGGTGCCCGCCAGCACCTCCCGCACCGGCACCGGCGCGATGAGCAGCACCGCCTCGGCCTCCACCGCCGGGTCGACGACCGGCCGCACGAACGGGCTCTCCGGGTCGAGCCCGAGCGCGGCGTGCAGCAGCACCGACTCCACGACGGCGTGGTCGATCCCGTGCCCGGCGGGCAGCTCGACCCTCAGCACGTCGTCGGGGCAGCGGACCACGACCACGCCCGGTTCCGGGTCGACGACGTGCGGCAACGACGACACCGCGAGCCCCGCCCGTTCCCAGGCCGCCACCAGGTCGGCCGCATGCAGGCCGGTGCCGGTGATCGCGCGGTGGATGGGCCCGACCCGCAGGCCGGGCCCGGACGTGATGAGCGCGAGCAGCCCGGACAGCCCCGCCGACCGCGCCGCCGCGACCCGGTGGTTGCCGTCCGCGACGAGCAACGGGTGCGCGCCCGCCGCCTCCAGGAACGCGTCCTGCCGCTCCCCCGGCCCGACCAGCCACACCCAGTGCCGCCGCCCGCCGGAGTCCACAACGGACGCGGCCGGTTCGCCGGTCGTCCCGAGCACGAGCGGCGTCAGGCCGTCGTGCGGGGTGACCGGCACGAGCATGGCCGCGCTCGTCGCGATGCCCAGCGACGCGAGGACCTGGCCGCGTTCGGCGACCACGTCCGGGTAGACGTCCTCGGTGTGGGAGATCGCGTCCGGGTCGACCAGGCACAGCAGCCCGCACGCCGTGCCGTCCGGCCCGTCCACCCGGTACGGCGCGACGACGTCGGTGACCTCCCGGTACGCGCGTCTGATCAGAGCGGCGAGCTCGGCCCTGGCGTGCGGCAGGGCCTCGAGCAGCCCGGTGCCCGCGGCGAGGGCCGCCGGCGTGCGGTGGGGGTGCTGGACGGCCAGCAACGTGCCGTGCGGGGCTCTCGCGAGCGCCCCGACCACCTGGCCGGGTTCGGCGAACTCGTCGACGTCGGGACCGGGCACGCGATCGCGCACCACCCACCCGCGTCGCACCGGGCGAACTGGCGGAAACATCCCCGTATCATGATCTGCGTGAACGTAGAGATCACGCCCCTGCCGGGAATCGGCACGCGACAGGACTTCATGATCCGCGCCGGACGTCGCGTCGGCGTGATCACCTACCGGGACGGCAAGTTCGAGCTCATCGTCTCGAAGGCCGACGACCCCGACTCGTGCTCGGCGTCGATACCGCTCTCCCCGGAGGAGGCGAACACGCTCGCGGGCCTGCTCGGCGCGCCGCAGCTCGTCGCCCACCTGCGCGAGGAGCACCGCGACATCGAGGGCATCACGACCCGGCAGCTGCCGGTGACGGCGTTCGCGAACCGCACGCTCGGCGAGACCGCCCTGCGCACGAGGACCAGTGTGTCCATCGTGGCCGTGGTGCGCTCGGGCAACGCCCACCCGTCGCCCGGCCCCGACTTCCTGTTCGAGAACGGCGACCTCGCGGTCGTCGTCGGCACCGCGGAGGGCCTCGACGCCGCCGCCGAGATCCTCCACGGCGGTTAAAGCACAGTGCACGAGACAACCATCGCCATCATCCAGCTCGGCGCGGTGTTCTTCGGTCTGGGACTCCTCGGCCGCGTCGCTCGGAGGATGGGCATCTCGCCGATCCCTCTCTACCTCGTCGGCGGCCTCTGCTTCGGCGTGGGCGGGTTCGTCCCGCTGCACGGCATCGACGAGTTCACCCACCTCGCCAGCGAGATCGGCGTGGTCCTGCTCCTGCTGCTGCTCGGCCTCGAGTACTCGGCGGCGGAGCTCACCACCGGCCTGAAGCGCTCGTGGATGGCCGGCGTGCTCGACCTGGTGCTGAACGCGGCGCCAGGCGCGATCGCGGCGTTGCTGCTCGGCTGGGGTCCCGTCGGCGCGCTCGCGATGGCGGGCGTCACCTACATCTCGTCGTCGGGCATCGTCGCGAAGGTCCTCGGCGACCTCGGCCGGCTCGGCAACCGCGAGACGCCGGTCGTGCTGTCCGTGCTCGTGTTCGAGGACCTGGCCATGGCCGTGTACCTGCCGGTGCTCACGGCGGTCCTCGCGGGTGTGAGCTTCCTCGGCGGCCTCACGTCAGTCGGCATCTCGTTGCTCGCGATCACCGTGGTCCTGGTGGTGGCGTTGAAGTACGGCCGGTTCATCTCGGCCATTGTGGACAGTCCCGACCACGAGGTGTTCCTGCTCAAGCTGCTCGGCTCGGCGTTGCTCGTGGCCGGGGTCGCGTCCCAGCTGCAGGTGTCGGCGGCGGTCGGCGCGTTCCTGCTCGGCATCGCGATCTCGGGCTCGACGGCGGAGAACGCGACCCGGCTGCTGGAGCCGTTGCGCGACCTGTTCGCCGCGATGTTCTTCGTCGTCTTCGGCCTCAACACCGACCCGCGCACGATTCCACCCGTGCTCGGAATCGCGGTGGCGCTGGCGGTCGTCACGACCGCCACGAAGATCGTGACCGGCTGGTGGGCCGCGCGCCGGCAGGGCATCGGCAAGATGGGGCGCATGCGCGCGGGTGTGGCTCTGGTGGCGCGCGGGGAGTTCTCCATCGTCATCGCCGGTCTGGCCGTGGCGTCCGGTCAGGTGAACGACCGGCTGGCCGCGCTGGCGACCGCGTACGTGCTGCTGATGGCGATCCTCGGGCCCATCGCGGCCAAGTACGTTGAGCCGATCGGTGAATTCTTCCAGCGGAGAAGGCAAACGGCCTGAAACGACCGCCTCTTCGTGACGACTCTCTAGTGGGAGCAAAACGGAGAGTAGGGGCGAACAGTCATGACCGAACCCGCGGAAGTGGAGACCACCGGCCGTTTCCTGGTGCTGCTGCAGGAGAACGCCGTCGACGAGGGGGTGGCCGAACTCGGCGCGATCGCCGGGTTCGACCCGGACAGCGGTGACCTGGACGCGGAGACCGTGCAGGTCTTCCCGGAGCTCGGTGTCGCGGTGGTGTCCGCGGACCCGAACCTGCTGGCCGAGCTGAACGGCGCCGCCGAGCGCCCCGGCCCGGTGCAGGTCGTCGAACCGGAACGCGTCGTGCGCGTGTTCGCGGCACCGGCCGAGGAGGCCGAGCCGGCCGCCGACGAGTCGGTGCTCACCTGGGGCCTGCAGGCGGTGGGCGCGGACGTCAGCACGGCCACCGGCAAGGGCGTCAAGGTGGCGGTGCTCGACACCGGCTGGGAGCAGAACCACCCGGACTTCGCGGGCCGCGCGATCACCACGAAGTCGTTCATCACCGGCGAGGACGTGCAGGACGGCCACGGCCACGGCACGCACTGCATCGGCACGTCGTGCGGCCCGCGCAAGCCGGCGACGCCGCCCGGATACGGCATCGCGCACGAGGCGGAGATCTTCGCGGGCAAGGTCCTGTCGAACGCGGGCTCCGGCTCCGACGGCGGCATCCTCGCGGGCATCGACTGGGCCGTCGCGAACGGCTGCGCGGTCATCTCGATGTCGCTGGGCGCCGACGTCCCGGCGAACACGCCGTACTCGCAGATCTACGAGACCGTCGCCCAGCGCGCCCTGGCCAAGGGCACGCTGATCATCGCGGCGGCCGGCAACGCCTCCACCCGCCCCGGCAGGGTCGCGCCGGTGGGCCACCCGGCCCGCTGCCCGAGCATCATCGCGGTGGCGGCGATCGACGTGAACCGCGCCATCGCGTCGTTCTCGTCGGGCACGGTGGACAAGATCGGCCAGATCGACCTGGCGGGCCCCGGCGTGGACGTCCACTCGTCGTTCAAGCTGCCGGAGAAGTACAAGCGCCTGCGCGGCACGTCGATGGCGACGCCGCACGTGTCCGGCGTGGCGGCCCTGATCGCGGAGAAGACGGGCGCCAGGGGCCACGAACTGTGGTCGCGCCTGGCCTCGACCGCACTGCGCCTCCCCCTGCCGTCCACCGACATCGGCGGCGGGCTAGTCCAGGCGCCATGACCTCGCCGGTGGACCAGGTGATGGTCTCCGTGGCGGAGGGCAGCCTCCCGAAGGTCCTCGACGACCTGAGGGAGGCGGGCCTGGTCGTGGACACGGTCCTGGAGGCCCTGGGCGTCATCACCGGAACAGCACAGGTGAGGGCGATCCCCGCTCTCCAGGCCGTGCGCGGCGTCCTCGACGTGGAACGGCAGTGGCGCGTGCAGCTCCCGCCGTACTGACTAGGCTCTGCGTCGACCCCATTCACGTCTGATCGAACACGTGTTCTAGACTTGTGCGCGGGGTCACGTCGTTGCGCAGAGAGGAAACCTGATCGTGTCGGACACGCTCACCGAGGTGCAGGCAGTCGAGGAGACCGCAGTGGAGGAGACTCCGGCGGCGGCCCCCGAGGCGCCGAAGGTCGAGGCGCCGGGGACCGAGGCTCCCAAGCCGGTCGAGGCACCGAAGCCGGCCGAGGCCCCCAAGGCCGAGAAGCCGAAGGCGGGCCGCCCGAAGAGCACGGCGAAGAAGACCCGGACCGTGGAGCTCACGCTCACGGTGACGGGCACCGCCGAGGGCGAGTGGCAGGCCGACCTGGTCCACGGCACGCAGCGCGTGGTGTCGGGCCTGGTCATCCCGGCGATCGCCGTGGCCAAGGCGGCGAAGGAGCTGCACGAGGACATCGCGGAGGGCATCGAGTCGGTGCTCGAGGCGGCACGCGACCAGCACCGCACCCGCATGGAGGAGCTGGAGGCCGAGCTGGCCAGGGTGAAGGCCCAGCTGGCGGAACTCTCCGAGTAGAACTCGGTACCCGGGAAGGGCGGCCCGTGCGGAGCGGGCCGCCCTTTCGCATGTCCGGGTCGGCTGCGGCGCGCGGGCGCGCTGACGCAGGAGCGAGCGCTTTGCTTTGGCTTTTGGCTTTGAGCGAGCGCGCCCGGTGGGGTGGTCCCGTCACGAGCAGTGCTGATGCACCCGGCCGCGCC
>NZ_JBHXCW010000083.1:0-31254 GCF_042725365.1 Lentzea sp. NPDC060358
CCCAGGAGGTCTCCTGGGCCCGTCACGGGGTTGCACCGGGTGTCAGCGGCGTGACCACGCCTGGCTGACGCTGTTCTGACAGCTCCGGATGACGAGCTGCGTGCCGTTGCCGGTGCCGTCGCCCAGCGGGGTCAGGCACTTCCCGGTGCCGAAGTTCACGACCTGACCGGTCAGGTCCACGAACCACTTCTGCGCCGGGGTGCCGTTGCACTCGTAGCTCTGCACGGCGGTGCCGTCGGCCGGTCCGGCGTTGCGGACGTCCAGGCACTTGGTGGTGTTCAGCAGTTTGAACTGGTCGGCCGAGGCGGCCAGCCAGGTCTGGCTCGCGTCACCGGTGCAGTCCGCGAGCCGCACCTGGGTGCCGTCGGCCGGGCTGGGGGCCACGACGCAGCGGCCGGACTGCTTGCCCCTGAACACGCCGTGGAAGTTGTTCGAGTTGTAGACGGCGTGGATGAGGCCGCGGCCGGGGAAGTCCGCGTACACGATGCCGTAGCGGGCTCGCCAGGGGCGGGCGTAGATCTCGTTCATCGTCAGGACGTTGGTGCCCTCGAACGCGACCGAGCACGTGCCGAGGAAGCAGTCCACGCTGCGGTACTCGTCGAGGCACTGGCTGTTGCCGGAACACGTGTCGATGACGCCCCTCGTCATCCCGGTGACGCGGTTGGGGCCGCCGGTGGCCGGGATGGTGTGGCCGCTCGCGACGAAGTACGGGAACACCCCGGTGCCGGCGGCGCTCAGGAAGTTCACGAAGCCCGTGTTCCTGTCGCCGTTGGTGGCGGTGTCCAGCTGTCCCCTGATGTCACGCCACTTCCGGGCCATCTGCCACTGGTCGGTCATGGTGTAGTTGTCCTGGATGGACAACGCGCCCCACCGGATGCCGAAGTCCGTGTCCGACGAGAAGTTCTGCAGGACGACGATCTTGCCGCGGATGTCGCCGACGGCGGGGTTATCGTCCGTGCCGGTGTAGACGCGCGGGTGCCTGCCGAGTGCCGATGCCACCAGGTCGTCGAACCCGGCGTCGCCGTCGTTCTCGTCCTTGACGCGCATGAAGACGGTTTCGTACGGGTGCAGCTGGAGGAACTCGTCCGCCACGGCGAGCACCTCGGTGTCGAAGTCCTGTCCCTGCCTGCTGATGCCGTGGTAGACCGTGAGCCCGTCGCCGTCGGGCTCCAGCCGGATGTCCCAGGCCCGGATCCCGGCTTCCAGCTGCGTCCGGAGGTTCATCGTCTGGGTGACGACGCCGTCCCCGCCGGCGCGGTAGGCGCCGGAGTCGTGGGTGCCGGGGATCGACAGCTCGGAAAAGCGGACCTGGTCGGGCAGCCTGCGCATCCAGTCCGGGTTCGTCGCGTCGGTGCCGGACTCGTGCGAGTAGCCCTCGGTCTCGTGGGCCTGCGCGGGAGTGCCGAGCACCGCCCCCAGGCCGAGCGCCGCCGCCAGCGTGATCGCGGCGCGGTGTGACCACCTCATGGTCGTCCTCCTCCTTTCGGGATCAGCCGGTCACGCGTAGGGGTCGAACGGGAGCTCCGGCATGGCGTCGGCCAGGTTGGGTTCGAAGTAGCCGCGTCGCAGGTCGAAGCTCGCCCTGCCGAAGTCGAACGTCATCAGCTTGTCGAGGAAGCCGGGCGGGAAGTTGTCCCAGCCGACCAGCGGCGGGTACTGCCAGGTGCGGTCGTGGTTCTCCGGCTCCTCGCTCTGGCGGGCCGTCCGGAAGCAGTGGGTGTTGGGGCCGTCCTTGTGGTAGACGACCTTGGCGTGGTTGCCCTGCCAGGCGGCCTGGGAGTACGCGTAGGTCTTGTAGTCGCCGTGGCAGGACACCGAGACCCAGTGCGGGCTGTCCGTGGCCTGGCTGACCCACACGACGACGTGCTCGATGTCGTGCCGGTGACCGGTCACCGGGCCGCCGGCGCCGGGCACGGCCTGGTCCTTCTCGAAGTACAGGGCGTACATGTAGGCGCACCAGCCGTTGTTGCACTTGGACCGCGAGTACGAGTTCGTGTTGCGCAGGTCGGACTCGTCGCGGCAGTTCCCGTCGAGGGCGCCGGTGGGGTTCAGCCCCGGGGCGATGGTCCCGTCCGTGCCGATGGCCGGCGTGGGATAACAGCCGTCGGTGTCGTAGTCGAACGCGGGCTGGAACCTGAGGTCCGCGATCGGCGCGTCGCCCGGCAGGGCGGTGGGCGGCTCAGCCCGTGCCACGCCCGGCAGGAGAACCATCGCCGCCAGCACACCGGCGACAGCCGTCGTTGATGAGAATCGTTTTTTCACCGTGAAGTCCCCTCTGGTTCGACGGCGCCGAATGCGCCGGCGCGAACCTGCTCCCCCTGAACCCGGATCGTGTGAGATCCGTGGAAAGGACGGTAAGTCGGTCGCCGTCGAGGACGCAGCTGGGAAAACCCCACTGCACCCCCTGATGTTCGGGAGCGCTCACGATCCGTGACCGATCCGTCCCGGTGGGTGGGCGCTGGGCCGAACGGCGGATGCGCGGAACACGAGCGGTGGCAGGGTGGTTTCCCTGGGTCGTCCGAGCTGGGGGAGAGCTGCCGTGGAACTGTCTCGTCGTGAACTGCTGACCCGCACCGGCCAGGCCGCCGCCGTCGCCACCGCCGCGTCCGCGCTCACCGCCGGCACCGCGCAGGCGTCGGGGGACGGCGTGAAGCTGACCCAGGGCACCAACATCTCGGTCTCGCGGTCGCGGGACGGCAGGTGGCTCGCCATCGACCTCGTCACCGCGATCTGGGTGTTGCCGGCGGCGGGAGGCCAGGCGCGCAAGCTCACCGACGAGCTGCAGGACGCCACGCTGCCGTCGTTCGGGCCCGGTGGCCGGATCGCGTTCCAGTCCTATCGGGACGGCAACTACCACCTGTACGTCATCGGGCTCGACGGGCGCGGTCTCACGCAGCTCACCAGCGGGAAGTACGACCACCGCGAGCCCGCGTTCTCGCCGGACGGCACGAAGATCGCGTTCGTCAGCGACCGGGCCGGCAGCTGCGGCGTGCACGTGCTCGACGTGGCCACCGGGCAGATCACGCAGCTCACGGGCGTGCCGGACGACGCCGCCGCGCCCCAGTGGTCGCGGGACGGCAAGCGGATCATCTTCGTCACCGGCACGGCGACCGTCGACGTGGTGTCCCTGGACGGCATCAGGGAACGGCTGGTCACGGCACCGGCCGGGGCGCAGCTGTTCGGGGCGGCGTTCGGGCCGGGGGAGCAGCCCAGCTACACGCTGATGCGGCCGGGGCAGGCCGACCTGATGCTCGGGACGACCGCCGTGGTGACCGGGCAGGACGTGTTCGGGTTCGCGCCGATCTGGGACGGCGACAGCGTGCTCTACACGGCCGACGGCAAGATCCGCAGCCGCCGCGACGGGTCCACCGCGGACATCCCGTTCCACGCCACCGTCCCGGTCAGGAAGGTCGAACGGCACCGCACCGCGAACCTCACCGGCGGGCCGGTCAAGGGGATCGCGAGCCCGGTCGTGTCGAGCGACGGCACGATCGCGTTCCGCGCGCTCAACGCGATCCACCTGCTGAAGAACGGCAAGACCACCAAGCTGACCGGCGGCCGGTACTTCGACACCGACCCCGACTTCTCGCCCGACGGCACGAAGCTCGTCTACGCCAGCGACCGCACCGGTGTGGCGCAGCTGTGGCTCCGCGACCTCGAGACCGGCGAGGAGAAGCTGTACGCGCCCGCGCCGGGCGCGCAGACCACGCCGCGGTTCTCGCCGGACGGCACCAAGGTCGCCTACGTCGACCAGGACGGGCAGGTCTGGGTCGCCGACGCCACCGGACGCCGGCAGGTCACGCCCACGCTGTTCCAGCCGGGACGGCCGACCTGGTCGAAGGACGGCGGCACGGTCGCGCTCGCCGCCGTGAAGCCGTTCTCGCGCCGGTTCCGCGAGGGCACGAGCCAGATCCTGTCGGTCGACCTCGTGAGCGGCGAGCTCCGCTACACCGAGCCCATGCCGTTCCGGTCGATCGCGACGCGCGGCGACGACGGGCCGGTCTGGTCGCCCGACGGCAGGCACATCGCGTTCGTCGTCGAGAGCGTCGCGTGGGTGGTCGCGGTGGACGGCAGGGGGCACTTCCAGGGCGAGCCGCGGCAGGTCACGCGAGAGGTCACCGACTCACTGGCCTGGGACGGCAACGACCTGGTGTACCTGAACAACGGCCGGCTGCGGAAGTCCACCTTGGACGGCAGGGCGTCCACGATCCGCGTGAACCTCAGCTGGCGCAAGCCGAAGGCGCCGGACCGCAAGGTCGTGCGCGTCGGCGCCTACTGGGACGGCGAAGCGGAAGCGTTGCGCCGCAACGTCGACATCGTCGTGGAGAACGGCAAGGTCGAGGAGGTCCGGCCGCACCGCGGGCGCGCCGACGTCGACGCGAGCGGGCTGACCGCCATCCCCGGCCTCATCGACGCCCACAACCACTGGCACCTGCGCGGCCGCCAGTGGGGCGCGCGGCAGGGCAACGTGTGGCTCGCCTACGGCATCACGACGGTCCGCTCGCCCGGCGACCCGGTCTACCAGATGGTCGAGACCCGCGAGGCGCTCGCCGCCGGAACCCTGACCGGGCCGCGGTTCTACGCCACCGGCGAGGCGATCGACGGCTCCCGCGTCTACTACAACTTCATGCGCCCGACGCTCAGCAGGGCCCAGCTCGACCTCGAGCTGCGCCGCGCCCACGAGCTCGGCTACGACATGATCAAGACCTACGTGCGGCTGCCCGTCGAGCTGCAACGCGCCGCCGTGCGGCGCTCGAAGGTGCCGCTGTCGTCGCACTACCTCTACCCGGCCGCCAACCTCGGCATGGACGGCATGGAGCACATCGGCGCCACCAACCGGCTCGGCTACTCCCACACCGTCTCCCGGCAGGGCAGGGCCTACCAGGACGTCGTCGCGCTCTTCACCGCCTCGGGCATGTCGATGACGCCGACGCTGTTCCACAACCGCGCCCTGTTCGCCGAGGACACGTCGCTGGTCACCGACGAGCGCACCCGCGTGCTCTTCCCGCCGTGGGAGTACGAGCGCTACCTCGCCGAGGCGAACACCGGTGGCGCCACGTCCTCGCTCGCGATCCTCAAGGGCTGGGTGGAGTTCGCTCTGGCCGTGCACCGCGGCGGCGGCCTGGTCATCTGCGGCACGGACGCGCCGCTCGACGCCCCGGCCACCGCCACGCACATGAACCTGCGCGCGATGGTGAAGTTCGGCTTCACGCCGCGGGAAGCGCTCATCACCGCCACCCGCAACCCCGCCCGCTGGCTCGGCCTGCCCCTCGGCGCGATCAGGCCGGGAGCCCCGGCGGACATCGCGTTCGTGGGCGGGAACCCGTTGCAGGACATCAAGGCCGCCGCCGACGTGCGGCAGGTCATGGTCGGCGGCCGGCTGCACGCCGCGGCCGACCTGCTGACGCCGTACCGCAGCGAGCGGGCCGAGACGCTGTCCGCCGCACTGGAACCGCTGGCCTCAGCGGAGAACAGGCACTGGTGGCACGAACCGGAGTGGGCCGAGCACGTCTGCTGCGACCACTAGGAGTCCCAGCCGAGCACGGCGAAGGGCGTACCGGCCCGGTACGCCTCGATCCCCGCGACCGAGTACCCGATCGCGTCGCCGGGCAGGGCGTCGAGCCGGAACCACCCCAGCTCCGAGCACTTGGCGGGCTCGCGGTTGACCGGCTCGCCGCCCCAGCGCCGCACCTCGAAGAAGAGACCGAGGCGCGGCTCCACGCCGAACCCGGTGGCGTGCAGCGTGTGCACGTGCCGCAGGGCGGCGAGCTCGATGACGACGCCGACCTCCTCGCGGGCCTCGCGCGCGGCGGCGGCCAGCACGGACTCGCCCGCGTCGAGCTTGCCGGACGGCAGGTGCCAGCGGCCGTCGAACCGCGGGTCGGGGTCGACGCGCCGGGAGAGCAGCACCTCCTCGCCGCGGACGAGCAGGAGGTGGGCGTCGACGAGGTGACGGTCGGCCATCGGCCCACCGTAGTTGATCAACCGCGGGGCGACAGCCCGTCGAGCACCACGTCGACCGCCCGGTCGACGACGGCCTGCTCGCCCCTGGCGCGGGCGAGCGCGTCGAACAGCACGTAGATCTCGTCCACGGTCGCGTCCGCCCGCACCTCGCCGGCCTGCTGGGCGGCGGTCAGCAAGTCCCGCACGGCCTCGCGCACCGCGGTGGCCGCGGCCGCCACCTCGCCGGTGTGCTCCTCCAGCAGCGCGACGAGCGCGACCTTCGCCGGAGCGCCGGACACCATGGCGCGGAAGGTCTCCCGGAACGCCGGGCCGGCCTCGCCCCCGCGCGACCGCGCCGTCTCGGCGAGCCGGGTGAGGTGGCGCACGACCGCGGCCTCGACCAGGGCCCGCTTGGTGGGGAAGTGCCGGAACACGGTGCCGATGCCGACACCGGCCCTGCGCGCGACCTCCTCGGTCGACCCCGCGTCGCCGGACTCGGCGAAGACCTCCTCGGCCGCGGCCAGCACCCGGTCCCGGTTCGCCCGCGCGTCGCTCCGCATGCCGTCATCTTCGCGGTTGTCAACCGGAGTATCGACTCCGTATTATCCGGAGTGATGACTCCGGAAATGAAGGGCCGACCGATGACGACCACTCCAGAAGACGTGTTCCGCGCCGTGCTCGACGGCGCCTGCAAGCTGCAGAACGGCGACCGCGCGCAGCTCGACGTGGTGGCCGCGCACTACGCCGAGGTGACCGACGTGCGGCACCCGATGAACCCGGCCGACACCCCGCTGCTCAGCCGTGAGCAGGTCCGGGAGCGCTTCGCGGAGGCGGGGTCGAGCGGCCTGACGGGCTTCCGCGTCGAGGACCTGCGGATCCACGAGACGGCCGACCCCGAGGTGGTCGTCGGCGAGTTCGCCTACCGCGGCGACGGCGGCTGGACGGTGCCGGGCGTGATCGTCCTGCGGGTGCGCGACGGGCTGGTCGTCGAGTCGCGGGACTACCTGGACCACGCCGGGTTCGGGCGGGCGGTAAATGATCTGCGGGCCGGCCGGGCGTCGTGACACGATCGTGCCATGACCGCCTTCGCGACCCCCGAGGACATCGCCCGCCGGACGAACGCCGCTCGAGACGCCGCGGTGGCCGCGGGCCGTGAGCTCGGCCTGGAGATCACCGAGGGCCGGGTGCTCTACGAGCTGTTCTCCGTCGTCGTCCACCTCGCACCGGCACCGGTGGTGGCCCGCGTGCCGACCGTCCTGCCGCACACCACCACGCTCGAGAGCCTGAAGAAGCGCCAGCAGCAGGAGCTCGACGTCGCTCAGTGGCTGCACGAGCAGGGCACGCCGGTGATCCCGCCGAGCACCCTGGTGCCGCGCGAACCGGTCCAGCGCGACGGGTTCTCGATCACCTTCTGGCCGTTCACCGAGGAGGACAAGAGCAGCGAGCCCGACTACGCCAGGAACTCGGAGCTGTCCGCCGACCTGCACAGGGCGCTGCGGGACTACCCCGGCGAGCTCGACTTCCTGTCCTCGGCGGAGCCGCGGTTCGTGCGGGAGGGCCTCGACCGGCTCGCGGACCTCGTCACCGCCGACGACCTCGCCAGGGCGAAGCGGGAGTGGGAGGTGCTGGAGCCGCTCGTCAGCGACGAGGCCGCGTTCCGCGCGCGGTTCCCCGGCGCCGACCTGCAGCCGATCCACGGCGACTCACCGCCCGCGAACATCTTCGCGAGCACCGGCGGCCCGTTGTTCTCCGACTTCGAGCTGGTCACCTACGGGCCGGTCGAGTGGGACCTCGGCGGTCTGGGGCGCGAGCTCGAAGCCGCCTACAACCGGGGTGCCCGCCAGAACGGCCTGCGCGAGCTCGACGAGGACGTGCTCCGGTTCGTCAACGCCGTCGGCGCGATCCGGGTCATGGCGTACCTGTCGTGCGCGGACCAGCTGCCCGCCATGGTCGGCTTCATGCAGCCGTTCATCGACCAGTGGCGGGACACCGAGCCCTACGCGTGAGCGGCGGCCCGGTCCCCGAGCCAGGACACGACTTCCTCGGCGGGCAGCGGCTCGCTGAGGAAGTACCCCTGCACCACGTCGCAGCCCGCCTCGGCCAGCGCCGTCCAGGTGTCCTGGTCCTCCACGCCCTCCGCCACGGCCTGCAGCCCGAAGTTGCGGGCCAGCGCCACCAGCGCGTGCACGATCGCCGAGTCGCCCGCGTCCGTGCACATGTGCGTGACGAACGACCGGTCCAGCTTCATCTCGTGCACCCGCATGCTGCGCAGGTACGAGATCGACGAGTAGCCGGTGCCGAAGTCGTCGATCGACAGCCGCACGCCCAGCTCGGTCAGCCCGCGCAGCACCTCCACCGCGCGGTCCGGGTCCGAGATGATCGCCGACTCGGTGATCTCCAGCGTGAGCAGGCGCGCCGGCAGGCCGTGCCGCCTGATCAGGTCGGCCACGTCGCCGGGGAACTCGGTGTGGTGCAGGCAGGCCGCGCCCACGTTCACCGACACCGGCACCTCCCAGCCCGCGTCGGACCAGGCGCGGCACTGGCGCAGCGCCGCGTCGATCACGTAGCGGGTCAGCGGCTCGATCAGGCCGTTCTCCTCGGCGACCGGGATGAACTCGTCGGGGCGGACCAGGCCACGCGTCGGGTGCTGCCAGCGGGCCAGCGCCTCGACGCCGCACACCGCGCCCGTGTTCGCCAGCGCCTTGGGCTGGTAGTGCAGGAACAGCTCGCCGCGGTCGATCGCGTGCCGCAGCTCCGTGACGGCCGTCAGGTGCGCCGCACCGCGTTCGTGCAGGCGTGCGTCGTACACGGCCACACCTGACTTCTCGCGCTTGGCCGCGTACATCGCGATGTCCGCGTGCCGCAGCAGCTCGTGGCCGTCGCCGGAGTCCGCCGGGCACAGCGCCACGCCGACGCTGCCCGCGATCTCCAGCTCCAGGCCCTCGAGCGTCACCGGCATGGCCAGGGCCTGCAGGATCTTCTCGGCGACCATGGTCGCGTTCTCCGCGGAACCGACGCCGGGCAGCAGCACCGCGAACTCGTCGCCGCCCAGCCGCGCCACCAGGTCGGTGTCGCGCACGGCCCAGGACAGGCGGTTCGCGACCTGGCGCAGCAGCAGGTCACCGGTGTGGTGGCCGAGGGAGTCGTTGACCTCCTTGAACCGGTCCAGGTCCACGATCAGCAACGCCAGCGGCTCGTCCTCGCGGCGCGCCTTGTCGACGGCCTGCTCCATCCGCCGCGCGAGCAGCGACCGGTTCGCGAGACCCGTCAGCGCGTCGTGGTGCGCCTCGTGCTCGTTCTTGGCGGCTTGGCGCAGTATCTTGCGCCGGTACCCGAGCAGGACCATGCCGAACAGCGCCACCAGGAACCCGTCCACCACGAACGCCACGACCTGGGCGATCCGCAGCTGCGCGTTCCGCTCGTCGGCCGAGCGCAGGTACTCGGTGGTGTCGAGCCAGTTGGCCCCTATCGTCGTCGAGATCTGGCGGCGCAGCGACGAGTGCGCGAGCGAGGCCTGGTCGGCCTGCAGCGGGTCGCCGGTGGCGATCACCCTGCGCAGGCTGTCCGTGGTCTGGTCGTAGAGCGGCAGCAGCCGGCCCGCCACGGCGGCGTCGGACGGGCGGGCGTGGGTGTTGAGCCACTCCAGCTCGTCGCGCGCGGAGCCGACGGAGTTCTCCAGCGGCTTGATCGTCTGCTCGGTCCGCGCCTCCTGGAGGTCGTGCAACGCGTTGTCGGCGACGTCGACGTGCTCCAGCACACGGCTCCACCGCTCGCCGGACTCGGTGAGCTGCCGGACGTACGCGGTCGTGTTCTGCGCGCTGATGCTGCTCCACAGCGCCAGCCCGGCCAGGGCCAGCAGCCCGAGCGTCAGCCCTGCCGTGGCCACCCGTGCGGTGCCGCGGTTCTCCCCAAAGCTCACCGTGCCTGCTCCAACGGTCGCACCCAGCTCGCCGGATCCTCGACGAAGCTGTCGATCTGAGGCTGGAAGAACTCCCTGCGCGCCCTCTCCGACTCCTGCCTGCGCAGGACCCGGCCGAGGTTCGCGCTGGTCACCGTCAGTCCCGGTGTCTCGATCCAGCCCTCCGGCAGCGCCGCCCCGCTCGTCGCGCGGCGTGCGAGCAACCAGCCTGCCACGGCTGCGTTGAGGTAGTGCTCGGGTGAGACCGTCGCCACCATCGCGCCGTCCCGCACCGCCTGCAACGTTCTCGGATCGACCCCGAACCCGCCTGCCAGCCATCTCGCCGACTTCTTCTCCGTCTTCAGCGCGGCGAGGCTCACCCCGTCGCAGTCGCCGGTCCCCATGAACGCGAGAGCATCCGGGTTCGCCGCCACCAGGCGGCGCCACGCGTCCTGGTTGGCGTCGTCGTCGCGCTGGGTGTCGAACGGCCCCAGCACGAGCACTCCCGGTAGCTTCTCCGCGAACCGCCCCCGGATGCCGTCGGCCCGGTCGTCGAACCCGGACAGACCCGGCGCGGTGTTTCCCAGCACCACCGTCCCGGTCGCGTCCGCGGGCATCCTGCGGATCAACTCGTCAGCCAGGTTTTCGCCGAGCTCGTGGTTGTCGTTACCGATGTGCAGCCGCACCCGGGAGCTCGCGGTGAGCCGCATGTCGACGCCGATCACGGGCACGCGCCTGGTCAGCGCCTCCCGGATGGACGGCGCCATCAGCGCGGGCTCGGACGTGGCCACGGCGATCCCGCTGGTGGCGGCCGCCGAGAGGTCGCGGAACAGCCCGACCTCGCGGTGCCCGTCCTGCCCGGGAGGCCCGGTCACCGTCGCGCTGACACCGCCGACGCGGCCGACGCCCTCGTGGAACCCGCTGGTCATCTCCTGCGCGAACGACGAGCCCGTGCGCTTCACCACGAACCCGACGTGCGGCAACGCCTCGGACTCCGGGGCGCTCACGCAGCCGGACACGAGCACCAGTCCCAGCACCAGCGCCGCAGCTCGCATGGATGACCTCGGGCTCGACCGTTGGATGAGTGATCTCCAGAGCGGCCGAGCCTACAGCGCTTGGCGTGGAATCGGGACAACGCGTCCTCGTACGGGAAGCGCTTTCACGTTCCGGACCCGTCAGGCGGGCTCGTACCCGAGGTTGGGGCGAAGCCACTGCTCGACTTCCGCGATCGTCTTCCCGGTGCGGCGCGCGTAGTCCTCGACCTGGTCGCGGCCGAGCCTTCCGACGGTGAAGTACTTCGCGTCCGGGTGCTGGAAGATCAGGCCGCTCACGCTCGCCGCCGGGGTCATCGCGAACGACTCGGTCAGCCCCACGCCGATCTCCTCCGCGCCGAGCAGGTCGAACAGCTCGCGCTTCACGGTGTGGTCGGGGCAGGCCGGGTAGCCGAGCGCGGGACGGATGCCGCGGAACTTCTCGGCGTGCAGGTCGGCGAGCGCCGGGTCGGCGTCCGGCTCGAACCAGTCGCGCCGCGCCCGCAGGTGGATCCACTCGGCGAACGCCTCGGCCAGCCGGTCCGCCAGGGCCTTCACCATGATGGCGCGGTAGTCGTCGTGCTTGGCCTCGTACTTCGCGGCCAGCTCGTCGGCACCCAGGATCGTCACGGCGAAGCCGCCGAGGTGGTCGCCCTCGGGTGCGACGTAGTCCGACAGCGACCGGTTCGGGCGCGACACCTGCTTCTGCGTCTGCTGCCGCAGCATCGGCAGCAGCACGCCGTTGCCGAGCCGGATGTCGTCGCCCTCGGACCGCGCCGGCCAGAACCCGTAGACGCCCTTCGCGGTGAACAGGTCCTTTTCCACGATCTCGTCGAGCAGCGCGTTCGCGTCGTCGAAGAGCTCGCGTGCGACGGGCTGCTCGAGGATCGCGGGGAACTTGCCCTTCAACTCCCACGCGAGGAACAGGAAGGTCCAGTCGATGAACTCGCGCAGTTCCGCCAAGGACGGGGTCATCGTGCGGGTGCCGGTGAACGCGGGCGTCGGCAACTCGGTGAAATCGACCTCCTCCGCGTTCGCGCGCGCCGCCGCCAGGTCCAGCAGCGGCAGCTGCTTGCGGTTCTCGTGCTGGTGGCGCAGCCGCGCCTGCTCCGCCCGGTTCGCGAGGTTCAGCTCGTGGCCGCGCCGGTCGTCCAGCAGGTCCGACACCACGCCGACGACCCGTGACGCGTCGAGCACGTGCACGGTCGGCTCGTCGTAGACGGGGGCGATCTTCACGGCGGTGTGCTGGCGGGACGTGGTGGCGCCGCCGATCAGCAGCGGCAGCTTCATGCCGCGCCGCTGCATCTCCTCGGCGACCGACACCATCTCGTCGAGCGACGGCGTGATCAGCCCGGACAGGCCGATGACGTCGGCGTGCTCCTTGATCGCGGTGTCGAGGATCTTCGCGGCCGGCACCATCACGCCGAGGTCGATCACCTCGTAGTTGTTGCAGCCCAGCACGACGCCGACGATGTTCTTGCCGATGTCGTGCACGTCGCCCTTGACGGTGGCGAGCACGACCTTGCCGTTGCCGCCGGTCGTGGCCTTGGGCTCGGCGTCCATGAACGGCTCCAGGTAGGCGACCGCGCGCTTCATCACGCGGGCGCTCTTCACCACCTGGGGCAGGAACATCTTGCCCGCGCCGAACAGGTCGCCGACGACCTTCATGCCGTCCATCAGCGGGCCCTCGATGACGTCGAGGGGCCGGGGCAGCGCCTGGCGGGCCTCCTCGGTGTCGTCCTCGATGAAGTCGACGACGCCGTGCAGGATCGCGTGCTCCAGGCGCTTGCCGACCGGGGCCTCGCGCCACGACAGGTCGACGACGCGCTTCTGGCCGGGGCCCTTGACGGTCTCGGCGTGCGCGACCAGGCGGTCGGTCGCGTCCTCGCGGCGGTCGAAGATGACGTCCTCGACCAGTTCCAGCAGGTCGGCCTTGATGTCCTGGTAGACGACGAGCTGGCCCGCGTTGACGATGCCCATGTCGAGCCCGGCCCTGACGGCGTGGAACAGGAACGCGGAGTGCATCGCCTCGCGGACGACGTCGTTGCCGCGGAAGGAGAACGACAGGTTCGAGATGCCGCCGCTGATGCGGACGCCGGGACAGCGCTCCTTGATCCGCGGCAGGGCGTCGATGAACGCCTTGGCGTAGCCGTTGTGCTCCTCGATGCCGGTGGCGACCGCGAGCACGTTCGGGTCGAAGATGATGTCCTCGGCCGGGAAGCCCGCCTGCCGCGTGAGCAGGTCGTACGCGCGGGCGCAGATCTCGACCTTGCGGTCGGTCGTGTCGGCCTGGCCCTGCTCGTCGAACGCCATCACGACGACACCGGCGCCGTAGTCGCGGATCGTGCGGGCCTGCCGCAGGAACGGCTCCTCGCCCTCCTTGAGGCTGATCGAGTTGACCACGCCCTTGCCCTGCACGCAGCGCAGACCGGCCTCCAGCACGGTCCAGCGGGAGCTGTCGATCATGACCGGGATGCGGGCGATCTCCGGCTCGGTCGCGATCAGGTTGAGGAACGTCGTCATCGCCTGCTCGCCGTCGAGCAGGTCGGCGTCCATGTTGACGTCGAGCAGGTTCGCGCCGCCGCGCACCTGCTCCAGCGCCACGTCGAGCGCGGCCTGGTGGTTGTCGGCCTCGATGAGCCGGCGGAACTTCGCGGAGCCGGTGACGTTGGTGCGCTCGCCGATCATCACGAACCCGGTGTCGGGGCCGATCTCGAACGTCTCCAGGCCGCTGTAGCGGGTGGTGTGGCGCGGCGCGACCACGTCACGGGCCGTTTCGCCCCGGACGGCCTCGGCGATGGCCTTGATGTGCGCGGGGGAGGTGCCGCAGCAGCCGCCGACGACGTTGACGATCCCCTTGCCCGCGAAGTCCTTCAGCAGGGCCGCGGTCTCGTCCGGGGTCTGGTCGTAGCCGCCGAACGCGTTGGGCAGACCGGCGTTGGGGTGGCAGGCGACGTAGGTGTTCGCCAGGCGCGCCAGGTCCGTGACGTGCGGGCGCATCTCCTCGGCGCCCAGCGAGCAGTTCACGCCGACGACCAGCGGCTCGGCGTGCGCGACGGAGTCCCAGAACGCCTCGACGGTCTGGCCGGACAGCGTGCGGCCGGACAGGTCGACGATCGTCACCGAGATCCACAGCGGCAGGTCCGGCGCCACCTCGCGGGCGGCGGCGATGGCGGCCTTGCAGTTCAGCGTGTCGAAGATCGTCTCGATCAGCAGCAGGTCGACGCCGCCCTCGTGCAGCGCGGCGATCTGCTCCGCGTAGGAGGCCTTCACCTGCTCGAACGTGACGGCCCGGTACGCCGGGTCCTCCACCTTGGGCGACAGGCTGAGCGTGACGTTGAGCGGGCCGACCGAGCCCGCGACGAACCGGCCGCCGAACTCATCCGCGGCCTGGCGGGCGATCCGCGCGCCGGCGACGTTCATGTCGCGCACGCGGCTCTCGAGCCCGTAGTCGGCCTGGCCGATCGAGGTGGCGGTGAACGTGTTGGTGGTGGTGATGTCCGCGCCCGCCGCGAGGTACTGCCGGTGCACGTCGAGCACCAGGTCGGGGCGCGTGAGGTTGAGCAGGTCCGGGTCGCCGGCGACGTCGGTGTGGTGGTCCGCGAACTCGGTGCCGTGGTAGTCGGCGGGGGAGAGCTTCGCCTGCTGGAACATCGTGCCCCAGGCGCCGTCGAGCACGGCGATCCGCTGGTTCAGCAGGGACTTCAGTCCGGCCACGTGCGCTCCCGAAATCGTCGGAAGCGCCCTTGTCCGTGATCGAAGACGAGCGTGGCAGGCCTCGGGGCCCGTTGCAGCGCTTCTCGGCTTCGCCGCCAAGGCTACCAACGTCGACCAAGCACCAGGAACTCGTCTCACTCCATAGGATGGCCCGCGTGACTGGAGAACGCGCATTGGTCCTGGGCGGCGGTGGTGTCACCGGAATCGCTTGGGAGACCGGGATTCTGCACGGACTGGCTGAACAGGGCGCCGACCTGTCCGGCGCCGACCTGTTCGTGGGCACGTCGGCGGGGTCGGTGGTGGCCGCGCAGCTCGCCGGGGGAGTCCCGCTGGCCGACCTGTACGCGAGCCAGCTGCTGCCGCCGGACGGCGAGATCCCCGCGCGGCTCACGCCGTGGATGCTCGTCCGGTACGCGCTGTCCTACGTGGTGCCGGGAAAGCCCGCGGCGAAGCGGGCCAGGCTCGGCCGTGCGGCCGTGCGGGCGCGCACCCCGTCGGAGCGGTCGCGGCTGGAGGTGTTCGAGCACCGTCTGTCCATTCAGGACTGGCCGGAGCGGGCGCTCAAGGTCACGGCGGTGGACGTGGCGGACGGGAGGTTCGTCGCGTTCGACCGGGACAGCGGGGTGCCGCTGGTGAAGGCGGTGGCGTCGAGCTGCGCGGTGCCGCTGGTGTGGCCGCCGGTGACCATCGACGGCCACCGGTACATGGACGGCGGCATGCGTTCCGTGGCGAACGTCGACCTGGCGGCGGGGTACTCGCGCGTGGTGGTCGTGGCGCCGCTGACGCGCGCGGCCAGTGCCGCCGCGACGCCGCAGGCCCAGGTCGCGAAGCTCGGCGTGCCGTCGGTGGTGCTGAGCCCTGACGAGACCGCGCTGGCCGCGATCGGGAAGAACCTGCTGGACCCGGCCCGCCGCCGGCCTGCCGCCGAAGCGGGGTTCGCGCAGGCCGCCTCGGTCGCCGCCGCCGTGCGGGAAGTCTGGGACTAGCCGCCCCTTGTCCTGCCGCCACCTCGCCGCCTACTGTCGCGCGCAATCAGGCAGGTTTGTTAACCAATGAGGTGGTGCATGGGCAGGAGATGGGTGTCCGGAGTCCTCGTGCTCGGGCTCCTCGCGGCAGGGACGACCAGCGCTTCGGCGGCGGATCCGCTGGTCTCCCGGGACAAGGCCGTGACGGCCTCGTCGGTCGAGGGGTCCGGGTTCGAGGCGGGCAAGGCGGTGGACGGCAGCACGTCCACCCGCTGGGCGTCGGCGGAGGGGCGCGATCCCGAGTGGATCCGCGTCGACCTCGGCTCGGCGCACCGGATCAGCCGGGTGCGGCTGACCTGGGAGACCGCGTACGCCAGGGCCTACCAGGTGCAGACCTCGGCCGACGGCGCGACGTGGACGGACGTGTACTCGACCGGTTCCGGCGACGGCGGCGTGGACGACCTGACCGTGTCCGGCACCGGCCGGTACGTGCGGGTCAACGGCACGGCCCGCGGCACGGAGTGGGGCTACTCGCTGTGGGAGCTCGAGGTCTACGGCGCCGGTGACGGCACGACCCCGCCGCCCGGCGTGAACTACCCGTTCGGCAGCAGGCAGCAGCCGTACGCCGCGGGCGTCCTGCGCCCGTCGGGCAGCGCGGCCACCCTGGACGCCGCGGTCGTCGACCTCTACCAGCGCTGGAAGTCGGCGTTCGTGCGGCAGAACTGCGGCAACGGCTGGTACCAGGTGATCTCGCCGGACGCGGACCACCCGTACGTCGCCGAGGCCCAGGGCTACGGCATGGTGATCACCGCGACGATGGCGGGCGCCGACCCGGACGCGCGCAAGGTCTTCGACGGCCTGGTGAAGTGGAAGCTCGACCACCCGTCGTCGATCAACCCGGACCTGCTCGCGGCCGAGCAGGACGTGAACTGCCGCAGCGTCAACGGCGGCGACGGCGCAACGGACGGCGACCTGGACGTGGCCTACGGGCTGCTGCTGGCCGACCGCCAGTGGGGCAGCACCGGCACGTACGACTACAAGCGGCTCGCGATCCGGCACATCAACGCGATCAAGGCCAGCGAGGTCAACCCTTCCACGAACCTGCTCAAGCTGGGCGACTGGACCAGCGCGGGCGACCAGTACTACTACCTCTCGAGGTCGTCGGACTGGATGGCCGACCACTTCCGCGCGTTCCGCAAGGCGACGGGCGACGGCGCGTGGGACACGATCCGCACCGCGCACCAGGACCTGATCGCCCGGTTGCAGGCCGGCTTCGCACCCTCGACGGGCCTGCTGCCGGACTTCGTGGAGAACACGAACTCCTCCCCGCGCCCGCCCGCCGGCCAGGTGCTGGAGAGCGAGAACGACGGCAGGTACTCGTGGAACGCGTGCCGCGACCCGTGGCGCATCGGCGCGGACGCCGTCACCAGCGGCGACACCGCGTCGCTGACCGCCGCGCGCAAGCTCAACTCGTGGGTGCGGGCCAAGACCGGCGGCAACCCGGACGCGATCGGCCAGGGCTACCGGCTCGACGGCACGCAGCTCTCCGGTGGCAGCGCCGCCGCGTTCTTCGCGCCGTTCGCGGTGGCGGCCACCACCGACCCCGGCAGCCAGGCGTGGCTGGACGCGTTGTGGGCCAAGATGCTGCGGACGCCGATCGACTCGGGCAGCTACTTCTCGGCGAGCATCCAGCTGCAGGTGATGATCACGGTGACCGGGAACCACTGGGTGCCGTAGGTCTCGGCTACAGCCTCGTCCGGAACCACCGCCGGACGAGGCTGGCGGTCACCGCCGGCACGAGCAGGCAGACGACGGCGCGCACGAGGTCGCTGGAGTCGCCCCGGCGGCCCGTGCAGGCCGAGGCGCCGTGGAGGAAGAAGGCGACGTCGGCGACGAGCACGACGAGGACCGCCCAGCCGGTCCAGGCGTGGACCTTCGCCTTGATGTACGTGCGGTTGTCCACACGCATCTTGCCGCCCTGGTTGGCGTAGACGGTGCCGCCGTCGTGCGCGGTGTTGTGCTGACGCGGCCCGGTCCCGGGGCCGGACGGGCTCGCCGCCGCCGAGGTTCGCGATCAGGCCGTGGACGTCGGACTCGAAGCCGCAGGTGTCGTGGCGTTCCTGAACAACGTTGCGTGAGCTGGAGTCCGGCAACCGCGGTGTGCGTCCGGCGGCCCGTGCCCGCACTGCGGGAGGTCTCGGACCCGACAACCGCTCGGCCGGGCCGTCCGAGCGCCGGGTCAGTAGAGCGTGCGCAGGAACGCGGGCCCGCCCTCCTCCGCGTTGGTCCCCTTCTCCACGAACGCGATGTTGTGGTGGAACGAGATCCCGCTGATCGTGCGCTGCAGCACCGAACCGGTGCCGCGCGGGTCCCCGACCTCGGTGTGGTTCAGGCCGTCCACAAAGGACTTGAGCAACCCGATCGACGTGCCGTCCGCGCCGTCGGGGTGGCCGCCCCAGCTCGGCCAGTACGCGGTCTGCAGGTCCTCGACCACGTACAGCCCGCCCGGGCGGACGTGCGGGAACAGGGCGTGGAACGACGTGCGCACGTGGTCGTTGAAGTGGCTGCCGTCGTCGATGACCACGTCGAACGGGCCGAGGTCGCGGCCCAGCCGGTCGAGGAACTCCGCGTCGGACTGGTCGCCCCGCACGGTCATGATCCGCGGGCCGGCGACGTTCTTGCGCGCGATGTCCAGGCCGTGGATCAGGCCGCGCTGGAAGTACCGCTCCCACATGCGCAGCGAGCCGCCGCCGCTGTCCGGGTCGTCGTAGCCGCCGATGCCGATCTCCAGCACCCGCACGGGTTCGGTGCGCAGCCGGGCGAAGTGGCGCTCGTAGTGCTGGGTGTACCAGTGCAGGTCGCCCCACTTGTCCGTGCCGAACTCGACGGCGAGCTCGCCCAGGTCCGGCGCGGGCGGGCGGAGTGCGGACAGCAGGCCCTGCACCGACTGCGGGATGCCCTTGCGCGCGGCGTACCAGCCGCCGATGCCGTTCTCGTCGAGCTCGGGGTCCGGGGTGCTCACGGCGAGGGTCGACCACTGCCGTCCGGCGTAGCGGCCGCGCACGGCGTCGGCCAGGTCGAGCGACACCACCACGTCGGCGTCCTGGCGCAGGTGTCCCGTCGTCGCGCCGTCGAAGGTGAGGTCGAGCCGGACGTCGTGCTCGCCGATCTCGGCCAGGAGCGCGGCGGCGACGGCGTGCGGTGTCAGGCCGCGGATCGTGGCGTCGAGCAGGTCGGGGCCCGCGGTGACCGCCTGCAGCAGTGGTGCGAGAACCGTCCAACGGGCGGTGTCGAGCACGAGGTCCCCCTGAGTTGACTCGAGTCCGGCTTGAGCGCGTGCGCCTTACCATCCCCGGCATGGGGATGCGACGTTTTTCATACACGATCATGGCGGTGTTGCTGGTGCTGGTCGCGGTGGTGCCCGCGCGGGCCGCGGAGCGGCAGTTGCTGTTCTACAACCACGCGTGGGGGACCTTCGACCGCGCCACGGCCGACGCCGTCGAGCGCTCGGCCTACCTGCGGGCGTTCGCCGACTTCGAGGTCCGCACCACGACCGGCGCCGACGGTCACGTCTGGACGGGCCGCTACCTGCGCGGCAAGGAGACCTACCTCGAGGTCTTCGGCACCGGTGACGTCGGCGGCCAGGACGGCGAGCTCGGCGCCGCGGGACTCGGCCTCTCGACCGAGCGCGACGGCGACATCGACGCCCTCCGGGCGCGGCTGAGCTCCCAGGGCCTGACGCCCATCGACTTCCTGCAGAAGCGCGACTTCGGCGACGGCAAGCCGGTGCCGTGGTTCGACTCGACCTACCTGGTCGAGTCCTACGACCGGTTCGGCGCGTGGGCCATGGAGTACCGCGACGAGTACCTCGGCGACCCGCGCAGCAAGGTCGGCCCGGCGCGCTTCCCCGGTGACGTCACGCGCGAGCGCTACCTGCCCGACGCCTACCAGGACCGGCTGATGCGCGACATCACGTCGATCCGCCTCGCCGTCACGGCCGCGGACCTGGAGGCCACGCTGCCGCTGCTGCGCGCCGGCGGTCTCGCCCCGCGCACCGACGAGCAGGGCGTGGTGGTGACGCGCGGCGGCACGACGATGCGGTTCGACGTCGTCCCGCTGGGCCGCACGGGGCTCCGGGCGGTCGAGTTCGAGCTCAACCGCGGCGTCGCGCGGCACGTCGAGCAGCTCGGCACGTCGACGCTGGTCGTGGGACCGGGCAAGCGGGCCGTCTGGACCTTCTGACCCCCGCCTCCGGGGCCGGCCCGCAGCCCGCCCGGTCACGGCCGCGCGACGTGAGCCGTCAGGCGGGAGGTGTCAGGATCCCGCCGGCGGTCGTGCGGATGCGGAGGGAGGAGGCCTTGGCTTCGCGCACGATCCGCTCGACGTCGTAGCCGACGAGCTTGCCGCCCCGCTTCACGATCCGGCCGTCCGAGAACACGGTGTCGACGTTGGCGGGGGTCACCGCCTGCACCAGCGTCGTCTCGAGGAGGCCACCCGGCGCGAGGTTGACGTCGGCGGTGCGCACCAGCACGACGTCGGCCCGCTTGCCGGCCGTCAGCGACCCGGTCACGTCGCCGAGGCCCAGCGCGCGGGCGCCGTTCAGCGTCGCCATCGTCAGCACGTCGCGGAACCCCACCTCCGGCAGACCGGCGGACGGCGTGCCCTGCCACGGGATGCCGGTGGTCCAGGCGACGCGCATCGCCTCGAACATGTCCGACGGCGCGATCGACGTGGCGTCCGACGACAGCGACACCGGCACGCCCGCGCGGCGGAACCGCAGCAGCGCGTCACGCGGGTCGCCCGCCGCGCCGAGCCGGAACTCCGAGTGCGGCGACCAGCTCAGCGGCGTGCCGGTGCGGGCCATCACCTCCATGTCGCTGTCCAGCGCCGTGACGTAGTGCGTCAGCAACGTCTTCGGGCCGAGCCAGCCGCGCCGTTCGTAGTCGGCCGCGTCGACGATCCGCGGTGGCGACTGTCCCGCGTGGATCGCGACCGGCAGGCCGCGGCTCAGGGTGGCGTCCATGTCCGCGAAGAACGCCGGTTCATCGCTCTGCGAGAGCCCGCGCACGCAGACGCCGAGGTGCACCAGCCCGTCGAACGCGCTGCCGTGCGCGAAGTACCGCTGCCGCACCCGGTCGATGCCGGTGAAGTCCATCGGCACGTCCCGCGGCATCTGGTCCACGTGACCGTAGGAGAACCGTGCGCGCAACAGGCCGTCGCGGTGCGCGCGCAGCTCGGCTTCGGCGTGCGCGAGCGAACGGGTGTTGTTGGACCAGTTGTGGACGGTCGTCACGCCCGCGTTCGCCAGGTCGGCGAGACCGAGCAGCACGCTGCGGTACACGTCCTGCGGGTCGTACAGCGTGGACGTGGCGCGCTTGGCCGCGAAGTAGGGGAACCCGTCGGCCACGAAGTTGCGGCCCAGCGAGCTCCACATGTGGAAGTGGGTGTTGACGAGGCCCGGCATGACGATCATGTCGGTCGCGTCGACCACCCTGGCGCCGCGAGCGGACAAGCCGGGGCCGACGCCGACGCCGACGATCTCGCCGTCGTCGATCAGGACGTCCGCGCGCGGCAGCACTCCGAGCGCCGGGTCCATCGTCACGACCGCACCGCCCCGGACGAGGTAGCGGCGGCGCGCGGTGTCCGCGTCGGCGGAGGCGGTCGCGGTGGCGGTGGCCGGGACCGCGAGGGCGGCGCCGACGGATTTCGCCAGCGTCCTTCGGTTGATCATGCAAGTCCTCCAAGGGCGGGGAGCCTGCATGCTCGCTCACGGTCCGCGGCCTGTCACCGAGGTGCAGGATCCGCTGGGCCGCCCGGCTCAGCGCGCCTGGTCCAGTGGGCGCAGGTACTTCAGCGGATCCGCCGTCAACGCGTCGATCTGCGACCTGAGCGCCTGCAACCGGGTGCTCTCGCTGGCCTGCCGCCGGGTGATCTCGTCGACGTTGGCCGCCCGCACCACGAGACCCGGCGCGACGAACCAGCCCTCCGGCAGCTTGCGGCCGCTCTTGGCGTGCTGGGCGAGCATCCACCCGGCCACCGCGCCCTTGAGGAAGTGCTCGGCGGAGATCGTCGCGACCAGGTGACCCTCCTTGACGCCCTGCAGCGCCAGCGGGTCGATGCTGAACGACGCCGCGAGCCACCTGCCCTTCTTCTCGGCGTGCACGGCGGCGAGGTTGACCGCGTCGACGTCACCGGCGCCCAGCAGCGCGAGCGCGTCCGGGTTCGCGTCGGCGATCCGCTGCCAGGTCGCGAGGTTCGTCACGGCGTCGCGGCCGGTGTCGAGCGGGCCGATCACCCGCAGTTCCGGCATCCGCTCGAGCAGCCGGGTCCGCATCCCGAGCACCCGCTGGTCGAGCGCGGGCATCGCGGGGGAGTTGCTGCCGATCACGATCTTGCCGGTGGCACCGGGCGGCAGCTCGTCCGCCACCACGTCCGCGAGTGTCCTGCCGAGGTCGAAGCCGTCGTTCTCGATCATGAACTTGACCTCGCTGCCCGGCGCGACCTGGCCGCCCGCCACGGCCATCACCGGGATGCCCTGCTCGACGACCTGCGCCATCGGCTCGGCCACGAGCTCCGGCGCGACCGCGGAGACCCCGATGCCGTCCTTGGCCCGCGTGGCGAGGTCGTGCAGGAGCTCGACCTGCTTGAGCCCGTCGTGCGTGTCCGGTCCGGTCAGCTCGACCTTCACGCCGCCCGCGATCTCCGCGCCCGCCCGGAAGCCGTCGCTCATCTCGCGGGAGAAGTCGCGGCTGTTGTTCTGCGCGAGGAACCCGATCGTGGGCGGGTCATCGGACGTCTGCTCATCCCCGCAGCCGCTCACCCCCGTCACCGCGAGCAAAACCGCAGGCAGGACGACACGGACAGCGCGCACCACGGAAAGCCCCATCAGTTGACCGCCGGAAAGCCGTCAAGGCTAGTGCACCGCGCACCGCTGTGTCGGCTTGCGTGCAATCCTTTGGCTGCGTACCAATAGCTACTTCGCCGGAAAGCGATGTCCACGTGAGGCGCCGATAGATGCTCTCCAACTGGGTCGAGGCCCGCACCACCGCGCACACGACCGTCATCTCCCTGACGATCGGTCTGGCCGCGCTGGCGGGTCTCGCGCTGTGGACGAGTCTGAGCATGCAGGCCGCCACGAACCACCTGCACGAACTGAACGAGATCAGCGACCGGTGGGGTCTCGTCGTCCAGAACGTCGACGTCGCCGACCACGCCCTCGTCGACTACCTGCGCTCCGGCACGCCCGTGATGCGCAGACCCGTCTCGAACGCCGCCGGCGCCGCGGGTGACAGCCTGCGCTGGCTGAAGAACCACGGCGGAGCGGCCGACGTCCGCGCCGCCACGATCGTCGACGACCTCTACGGCGACTACTCGTCGCTGCTGCGCGACACGGTCGCGGCGGGCGACCGCGGTGACACGACCGGCGCGTTCCAGAAGGCGGACCAGGCCGAGCTGACCCTGGTGTCGCTGCGCAAGCAGCTCTCCACGGTCGTGCAGATCAAACGCCTGGAGACCTCCGACTACCTGCGGGCCGCGGAAGCGCAGAACAGCAGGTTGCGCCTCGCCGCGGTCATCGCGTTCGTCGTCGACCTCGGCCTCGTCGCGCTGTGCGGCGTGGTGCTGATCGGCCACCGCCGCAAGATCCTGCGCCAGGCGGCCAAGAGCGAGCACGAGGCGATGCACGACGCGCTGACCGGGCTCGCCAACCGCACGCTGCTCGTCCAGCACGCCCAGCAGGCGATCGAGCGCTCCGACCGCACCGGTGACCCGCTCGGCCTGTTCCTGATCGACCTCAACCGCTTCAAGCCGATCAACGACACCCTCGGCCACGCGTTCGGCGACCGGCTGCTCCAGCACGTGGCGAACCGGCTGACCGCGGCCGTCCGCGACGTCGACACGGTCGCGCGCCTCGGCGGCGACGAGTTCGCCGTCCTGCTGCCGTCGGTGCTCTCACCCGCGAACGCCCTCGTCGTCGCCGAGCGCGTGCACCGCGCGCTGCGGGAGGCCGTCGACCTCGACAGCCTGTCGGTCGACGTCGGCTGCAGCATCGGCGTCGCCCTGTACCCGGCCGACTCGGCGGACGTCCACGACCTGCTCAAGCACGCCGACATCGCCATGTACGCGGCCAAGCGCGCCCGCCTCGGCACGTCCGTCTTCGCGCCCGGCGACGACCACAGCGCCGCCCAGCTCACCGTGATCAGCGACCTGCGCCGCGCCCTCGACCAGCAGGAACTGGTCCTGCACTACCAGCCCAAGGCCGACGCGCGCACCGGCGCCGTCACCGGTGCCGAGGTCCTGTGCCGCTGGCAGCACCCGCGCCTGGGCCTGCTCGGCCCCGACCGGTTCATCCCCGCGGCCGAGGAGACCGGCCTGATCGAGCCGCTCACCCAGTACGTGCTCGACCACGCCCTCGCCCAGAGCCGGGTCTGGCACAACACCGGCTGGGACGTGCCGGTCTCGGTCAACGTGGGCGCCCAGTGCCTGCAGGACACGACGTTCCCGGAGCAGGTGGCCGCCGCGCTCCGGCTGCACGACCGCCCGCCCGGCGAGCTGACGCTCGAGATCACCGAGAGCGCGATCATCGCCGACCCGCTGCGCGCGAGCGACGTGCTGACCCGGCTGCGGGAGCTGGGCGTGCGGCTGTCGATCGACGACTTCGGCACCGGCTACTCGTCGATCGCCTACCTGCGCACGATGCCCGTGCACGAGATGAAGATCGACCGGTCGTTCACCACCAACATGCGCACGGACCCCTCCAGCGGCGCGATCACCCGCTCGTTGCTGGGCCTCGCGCACAACCTGGAGCTGGAGGTCGTCGCCGAGGGCGTCGAGGACGAGGAGACGTGGACCGCCCTCGCCGCCCTGGGCTGCGACATCGTGCAGGGGTACGGCCTGAGCAGGCCGCTGCCCGCGGACGAGTTCGCCGCGTGGCTGAGCGACCGGGTGGCGGGCGAGCTGGCCGCCCCGGCCCCGTGAGCCGCCCTGCCCCCGCACCGCCTACTTCTGGACGGCCAGCCGGTACGCGGCCGCGCCGATCAGTTCCAGCGACACCTGCAACCGCTCCGGGCTGACGTTGTCGCGGATCGTGTCCTCCGGCGTGTGGTAGATCGGCTCGAGCTCGGCGGGCCCGCCCTCGCCGCGCCAGCTGAAGTTCGCCGCCGCGATGCCCTTCTCGTGGAACGGCACGTGGTCGCTCGACCCGCGCACCACCGGGCCGTGCACCCTCGGGTCGTAGCCGAGCCGTTGGGCGGCGGCGCGCACGCCCGCCGTCGTGGCGTTGTCCGCGCCGTCGACCGAGAGCAGCCAGTAGGCCGTGGCGGGGTTGTGGCTGGTGGCCACCATGTCGTTCTGGAACACGCCCTTGATCCGCGCGATCTCCTCCGGCGGGAGCTGCGAGACGTAGTGCCGCGACCCGAGCAGGCCCTGCTCCTCCGACCCCCACAGCGCGAACCGGAGCGCCTTGTGCGTCGGCAGGTACCGCAGCACCCGCGCGAGTTCGAGGCACAGGATGGTGCCGCTGCCGTCGTCGTTGGCGCCCGGCGAGCCCGGCACGCTGTCGTAGTGCGCGGAGACCATCACGACCCCGTTGTCCCGCCAGGGGAACGTGCCCGGCCGGTCCGCGATCACGTTGTAGGACGTCAGGTTCGGGTGGTGGGTGGTGGTGATCGTCAGCTCGCCGGAGCCGCGGGCGCGCAGCTTCTCGGTGTGCACCTGGGCGAGGCCGATCACCGGCACGGCGACCTCGCGGTCGAGCGCGGGGGAGAAGGCGCTCGACTTGCTCGCCGTGGCGGAGATCCGGCCGAGCACCACGGCCACCGCGCCGCGGGCGACCGCGTCGTGCACGTGCGCGGACCCGGTGGGGGCGTTGACGAAGAACGCGATCTTGCCGGTCAGCTCGACGCCGTCGGCGACCTCGGCGAACGGCGCCCTGACCGTCACGCCGAGCGCGCCGGATCGCGAGGCGCCGGCCTGCCAGCGGCCGTCGACGTCGGCGAGGTACTTGTCCGGCACGGTGAACGGCTGCGTCGTCACCTGGTACCGCAACGCCTTCAGCTCGCGGACGAGGTAGTCGCGGGCGCGGTGCTCGGACTCGGTGCCGCCGATGCGCGGCCCGATCCGGTCGCTCAAGACCTCCAGGTGCCTGAGCGCGGTGCGAGCCCGGACCCGTGCCACGACGGGGAAGTCGCCGAGGTCGAGGTCGGGCAGGTGCGCGGCGCCGGGCCGCTGCTCGTTCGCCGCGAGCGCGCTCGCCGGGTTGGCCACCACGGCGGCGAACCCGGCCGCCGCGGCGAGGAAGTCACGTCTGCGCATGTCGGTCCCCCGTCGGAAGATGTGCAGGCGTTCCGAACGTAGGCAGGCGCGCGGACGCGGGACAAGCGACTAGTGGCCGGCTTTCGCCGCCGCGTGGTCGAGCACGAGGTCCTCGACCTGGCGGCGTGCGTCCGAACGGGCCTTGTGCACGCACGCCATCAGTTGCGCGGCGAGGACGTCCGGGTCGAGCTGCCGCACGGCGGGGGTGAGCGCGATGCCGGTCGTGACGCCGTTCGAGTCGACGGTGACGCTGATGCCGCCGCGCGTCGCCTCGCCGCTGACCGCCGCGAGCAGCCCGACGAGGTCGCGGTAACGGCGCTCCTCGCGTTCGGCGGCGGCGTTGCGGCGCTCCTCCCACCACTCGATCCGGCGGCGCAGCAACGCCGCCGCGCTCGCGGGATCGGGCACGGGAACCGGCCACGAGCCGGACGCGGTGTGCAGCACGACCGCGTTCGCCTGCACCGTCACGCGGTGGATGCGCGCGAACGAGACACCGGCGTCGACCCGCGCACCGGTGCGCGTGGTCCAGTCGACGCGGTCGGTGCCGATGACCACGCGGGTCCCGCGGCCCGCCAGCACGAGCGGGAACGCCGTCGACCCGAGCTCCAGCACGGGCGTCGCGAGCAGCGAGCGGTGGGCCATCCGGGCGAGCGCGCTCGCCGAGCCCGCGCCGAGGACCCCGGCCGCGCACAACGCCTTCACCGCGACGGCCGCGCCGGGGCTGAGCCGCAGCGCGATGCCCGAACCCGGCAGCACCCCGAGCACGAGCTGCGCACCGGTCATCAGGGTGGTGGCGGGCAGCCACGAGTGCGGGTCGCTCAACCCGTTGCGGCGCAACCACGACAGCAACGCCCACGCGCACGCCGCCGCGGCGAGGACCGGAATCGCCGACCACCACGGCATGATCTGCTGCCCCGCCGACGTCATCCCGGCGAGCACGACGCACACGAGTCCGATCGCGACCGGCAGCACGCCGGCCGAGAGCAGGAGCAACGTCCTGGCGCGACGCCACCGGGCGGCCAGCGCGTGGACGACCTGGGGATCGTGGATGAGGGGGATGGAGCGGGGAATGAGCGTCATCGGAGCACCCCTCGTCAGGTCTCCGCCGCCACCTGCCGTGACGTGCGGGCCGACCAGACTTCCCGGCTCACCTGCCCGTTAATATGCCGCAAATGTCCAGATCAGGCAAGCCTTGTCCACTGTGGACGGTAGAGGTCCCGGAGCGCGCTCCCGCGCAGACCTGTTGAATGACAGGGTGATCACCTACGACACCGACGTCAGCGACCTGACCGAAAACGACCTCGCCGGCTTCTTCGTGGGCTGGCCCGCGCCGCCGTCTCCGGCGCAACACCTCGCCGTGCTGCGCGGCAGCTACCGCGTCGTGGTCGCGCGGTCGGACGGCGCGGTCGCCGGGTTCGTGAACATGATCAGCGACGGCGTGCTGACGGGGTTCGTCCCGTGGCTCGAGGTGCGGCCGGAGTTCCAGGGCCGGGGGATCGGCTCCGAGCTGGTGCGCCGGATCCTCGCCGAGGGAGCGCACCTCTACTCGGTCGACCTGACGTGCGACGACGAGCTGCGGCCGTACTACGAGCGCCTCGGCCTGGCCGCCCTGACCGGCATGGGCGTGCGCCGCCGCGGCGTGCTGGGGGGTTAGAGCCCCTCCAGGTCGAGCGTCTGCTGGTGCGGGCCGCCGGTGAACGAGCTGGAGAGCAGCCCGGCCGAACGGCACCGCCCGCACGTCACCGGCGAGGTCGTCGCCTTGAACCGGGTGAAGTCCCAGCTGCCCGTGCCGACGTGGCAGCCGGGACCGGGCACCTCCAGCCCGAGCCACCCCTGCAACCGCACGGCGTGCACGACGTCGGAGCCCTCGAGGTAGCCGTTGAGCCGCCCCGCGAACCGGTTGCGCGCTTCCTCCGCGGGCGCGCTCAGTGCCTCCTGCAACAACGAGATGCCGTTCATGACACCGATTCAACCTCACCCGGCCGCGTCGATCCGCGCACCACGCCGCTCCAACACGGCGAGGCTGCGCGCGCACCACCGCGCGTTGTCCCGCTCGAACGACAGGCCGCGCAACAGGGTCAGGTACGGCCCGACCCGTTCGGCCTGGTCGAGGAACTCCTCCTCGGTGCGGCCGTCGAGCAGCCGCGTCCGGAGCCGTTCGTAGCGGGTGATCTTCGCCTCCGCCCACCGCCGGCGTTCCCCGATCGCCGCCTTGACCGCCTCGACATCGCCCGCCTCCGCCGCCATCACCGCGACCAGCAGCTCGTCGCGGATCGCCGTGGGCCGGTGCGGCTCGGCCGTGAACGCGGCCAGCGCCCGCAGGCCCGCGTCCGTGAGCGAGAACAACCGCTTGGTCGGCCGGCGTTCCTGCTCGACCGTGCGCGCCTCGACCAGCCCCCCGGCCGCCATCCGGTCCAGCTCCCGGTAGAGCTGCTGCGGGGTGCACGTCCAGAAGTTCGCCACCGACGCGTCGAACGCCTTGGCGAGGTCGTAGCCGGACGCCGCCCCGTCGAGCAGAGCGGCCAGCACGGCGTTGCGCAGGGACATATCAGCAGGTTACGGTGCCCTGACCTAGTCAACAAGTTGAGTATTCGGGGGTTCCCGCGGTGAACGCATTCCGCAAGGCGGTCGAGGCACGCGACACCGCGGCCATGGAGGCCTGCCTGGCCGACGACGTGGTGTTCACGAGCCCGGTCGCGTTCGCGCCGTACCCCGGCAAGCCGATCACCTCGGCGATCCTGCGCGGCGTGATGCGCGTGTTCGAGAACTTCCGCTACGAGCGCGAGATCGCCGACGGCGAGAACCACGCCCTGGTGTTCCGCACCGAGGTGGGCGGCAAGGAGATCCAGGGGTGCGACTTCCTGCACCTGAACGCCGACGGGCTGATCGACGAGTTCACCGTGATGGTGCGCCCGCTGTCCGGCGCCCAGGCGCTGTCGGAGGCCATGGCCGCGCAGTTCGACCGGATCAAGGCCGAGGCCCTGGAAGCGCTGACCGCCCAGGGCGACTGACACCGGCCGAGGCCGCGCCACCCGGCTCGCGGTGCGTGAACGTCACGAAGCCCGTTCGTAGACGCTGACGTGCCGCGTGCTGGCCGCCGTGAACGGCTGGGCGGTCCAGCCGTCCCACCGCTCGCGCAGCCGCAGCCCCGCGATCCGCGCCATGAGGTCGAACTCCGACGGGTAGGTCATCCGCTGGCGGATCGGGCCGAACCGGACGCCGTTCGCGCTGATCTCCACGTGGTTCTCGTCGAGCAGCTGGGTGACCGGGTCGTAGCGGTTGACGTCGAGGCTGACCCGGTCGAGCTCCATCGCGGTGACGTCGATGAACTGGTTGCGCTCCCGCGCGACCCAGCTCGGCAGGCCGCACTCGACGACGAACACCCCGCCGGGCTCGAGGTGCCGTGCCGCGTTCTCGAAGCACCGCACCTGGTCGTCCTGGGTGAGCAGGTTGGTGATCGTGTTGTAGACCAGGTACACCAACGGGTACGTGCGCCCGGTGCCCGCAGTGGACATGTCGCCCATCGTGACGTCGATGCCGGCGCCACCGGGTTTCTCCCGCATCCGGGCGACCATGTCGGGCGAGAGCTCGATCCCGTCCACCGCCACACCGGTGTCCGCCAGCGGCAACGCGATGCGTCCGGTGCCGATCGCGAGCTCGAGCGCCGTCGTGCCGAACCGGGAGAGGAACCGCACGCACTCCTCCTCGTCGCCGCGCGGCTGGTTGTCGTAGTTCTTCGCGATCTCAGGCCCGAAACTCGGGTCGAATCCCTTCACCTGGCCCACGCTAGCCACGCTGCCAACCGGTTTTGCGGGCGTGGACGGCATCGAGCAGCGCCAGGTCGTGCAGGTCCCGGTCGCGCGGCTGGTAGCCCTGGTGGAAGAACAACTGCTGCTCCCGGGACAGGCACGGCACGCGCGAGCCCAGGATCGTGCCCGTGACGAAGCAGGAGGCCGGGTAGCGAAACGGCGCGCCGGGCGTCGGCGAGGACTGCTCGGCGCTGCCGTCGGCGGCGAACCGCAGCGGGTGCAGGTCGACCTCCCGGCCGCCGGGGCCGGTGACGACGAACCGGACCGGCCGCCACGACAGCGTCTCGGCGAACCCGAGCGCGCCCAGCACCGCGAGGACGCGGGGTTCCTGCTCCTCGCGGTGCATGAGGTCGAGGTCGCCGTGCGGCCGGGTCTGCCGGCCCACCAGCGCGTCGACGCCCCAGCCGCCCCCGACCCAGACGTCGGTGCCGGCCAGCGCCGCCAGGATCTCCAGCACGTCCTCCGCGGTCACGCACCCAGCCAACCAGCGCCGCAGGACTGGGAGCAAACGCTTTCCGGCTGCCGCGGCGGTGGTGTCGGAGTCCGCGCCGCGTGCGGTGCCCGAGGTCGAGCCGCACGTCCGCCTCGCCGGTCCGGCCGGCCGGGTTGTCAGTCCACATGCATCTCGTTTGGTGCGGGCGGTGCGCCGGTTCGGGCACAGTGGAGAACCGGAAGCAACATCAACATGGGGGATTCCGATGAAGAGAGCCATTGGTGTGCTGGCGGCCGCGGTGGCCGCGCTGGTGTTCGCGGTACCGGCCCAGGCCTCGTACTCGACCTCGCTCGTGGTGCTCGGCGACTCCTACGCGTCGGGCACCGGCGCCGGCGACTACCAGGACGGCACGGCCGGCAACTGCTGGCGCAGCACCAACTCCTACGGCGAACAGGTCGCGGACCGCATGCGGGCGGCGGGCCGGCTCGCGTCGGTGGCGAACGTCAGCTGCAGCGGCGCCGCCACCGCCGACCTGTCCGTCCCGTTCAAGGAGCGCCCGGCCCAGCTGGACGCCCTGAAGCCGGACACGAACCTGGTGCTGCTCACGATCGGCACCAACGACATCGACTACGCCGCTTACGGCAGCACGTGCATCCTGAGCGACTGCACGGGTGCGCCGACCGAGGCGATCCTGGCGAAGCTGCCGCAGATGGGCAGCAACGTCACCGCCCTGCTCGCCGAGATCGACCGGCGCAGCCCGGACGCGCGCATCGTCGTGGTGGGCTACGGCCGCCAGGTGTCCACTTCGGAGAACCCTCCCGGCGCGGCGCTCGACCCGATCTGCGGTGACGGCCTGCTGACCCCCGCGGAGCGCGTCGAGGGCAACAAGGTCGCCGACGGCATCGACGCCACGCTCCGCTCGGCCGTGACGGCGGCTCGCCGCCAGGGCGCGTTCGCCACGTACGCGAGCCCGTTCTCCCGCCCCGAGACCTTCGAGGGCCACGCGCTGTGCGAGGCGGGGACGCCGTTCCTGCGCGGGTTCGACGCGCTGGCGCCCGGCCAGGAGGGCATCGAGGCGGTGTTCCACCCGAACGTGGCCGGCCAGACGGCACTGGCGTCGCTGGTGCGCGCGTAGCGACCGGGGGAC
>NZ_JBHXCW010000084.1:0-30464 GCF_042725365.1 Lentzea sp. NPDC060358
GGGTCCGAACGGACCGCTCCCCTCTCGTCGTACCGGCACGTAGTCTGGGTGCGTGTTCGTACTCCCGCCCTTCAGCATCTGGTACCTCGACGGCTTCGTGTACTTCGTGCTCGACCTCGGGTTCACCATCCTGGGGTTGTTCGCGTTCTTCCACGCGCTGACCCAGAAGGTGGACGCCTACACCGCGATCGAGCGCATGACCAAGCCCGCCTGGCTGGGCATCACCGGTGGTGGGACGGCCGCGATGCTGTTGTTCTCACCCGGTGGCATCGGGTCGATCTTCTGGCTGGCCGGCCTGGTCGCCGTGCTCGTCTACATGGTGGACGTGCGCCCCAAGCTGATCGAGGTCCAGCGCGGCCCCCGCTGGTGATCACGAGGTCCTTCGGCTCCGGCTCGCCGGTGACCCTGGTCGCCCACGGGCTCGGCGCCACGCCCGGCGAGGCGCGCATCCCCGCCTCCGGGCTGCCCGGCACCCGTGTCGTCGTCACGCTGCCGTCGCACGGGGACGCCCCGGACGCACCCGAGGGCTACTGGGACTACGGCCGGATCGCGGCGGACCTGACGTCCGTTCCCGCCGACCAGGCCGTCGGTGTCTCGCTGGGAGCCGGGGCGTTGGTCAGGGTGCTGTCCCGCGAGCCCGACCGGTTCGCCCGCGTGGCGCTGCTGCTGCCCGCGGTGCTGGACCAGCCGCGCCCGTCGTTCACGTTGCAGCAGCTCTCCGACCTGACGGTCGGGCCTCCCGCCTACGTCACCGAACGCCGTGCCGCGTTGTCCCGCCTGGAGGCCGCGGCCTCCCAGTTGCCGGGCCAGGTCGCCGTCGCGGACGCGTCAGTGCTGAGCGCCGTGACGGTTCCGGTGCTGGTAATCGGGGCTGTCGGCGACCCGCTGCACCCCGAGGACGTGGCGGAGGAGACCGCCGCGGCGTTCCCCGCCGGTGAGCTGTGGCTGGTCGACTCGCCCGCGCCGATGATCACCCACCGCACGGAGGTCCGCCACAGGTTGACGTCGTTCTTCGGTGGGTAGCCGGAGTGCATGGCTGAACAGAAGAAGATCGCGTTCCTGGTGGACATGGAGGGCATCGAGCAGGTCGAGCTCACCGACCCGTGGCAGCACGTCGAGAAGGCCGGCGGCGTTCCCCGCCTGCTCGCTCCGAAGCTCGGCGAGGTGAAGGGCTTCCACCACCTCACGCCCGCGGACTCGTTCCCCGTGGACGGCACCTTCGCCGACGCGTCCGCCGACGACTACGACGGCGCTGTCATCCCCGGTGGCGTGGCCAATGCCGACTTCCTCAGGATGGACTCCGACGCCGTGGCGCTGGTGAAGGCCCTGGTGGCGGCGGGCAAGCCGATCGCGTCGATCTGCCACGGACCGTGGCTGCTGGTCGAGGCGGACGTGGTGCGCGGCAAGATGCTGACGTCGTTCCCGAGCCTGCAGACCGACGTCCGCAACGCGGGCGGCGACTGGGCCGACCAGGAGGTCCGGGTCTGCGACATGAACGGGTGGACGCTCGTGACCTCCCGCAACCCCGACGACCTGCCGGCGTTCAACCGCGAGGCCCTGAAGGCGTTCGGTCTCTCCGAGTAGCCGGGATCTGCAGCTCCCGGCCACCGTCTCCTACAGGCGCGTCCTGGCGTAGTGCTTCATGGCGTCACGGGTCCACTCGGCCATGTTGCCGCCACCCTCGACGTCGAAGTTGGCCCGGAACTCGTCCGAGTCGACGTAGAGGTCGCCCAGCCCCGAGTAGGACTCCCGGTTGGGCGTCCAGCTCAGGCAGATCCAGCGGTAGTGGCGGTCGATCTGCTCCTGCGTCTCGGGAGCGTCGACCGCCGACCCCGCCGTGTAGAGGCCGCCGAGCTTCTCGGCGATGTCGCGCCACTCGGCCATGAACCGGTCCGCGTCGGCCCTCTGCCAGCCCTTCATCTTCTGCCGGCTCTCGGCGATGTGCTCCCGGGCGCCCTCCCCGTAGCGTTCGACGAGTTCCGCCTCGTGGCGTTCCTGCTTCTTCGCGTCGAAGCCGTCGAACAGCTCTTCCATCTTCACCTCGTCCCCTCCTTCCAGTTCCGCGATGGTGCGCGCGACGGTGCGGGCGAGCCGGTCCAGCCGCTGCCGCTCGTCCTGCAGCCACCGGTGGTGGTCGCGCAGGACCGTGAGCTGGTCCGTGCCGTTCAGCATCCGCGCCACCACGTCGAGGCCCAGGCCCAGGTCGCGCAGCAGCAGGATCTGCTGCAGGCGGTGGACCTGCTCCTTCTCGTAGTAGCGGTAGCCGTTGTCCCCGACCCAGGCCGGCGACAGCAGCCCGATCGAGTCGTAGTGCCGCAGCGTCCTGGACGTCACCTTCGACATCCGGGCCACCTGGGCGATCGACCAGGCCATCTCGGCTCTCCCCTCGCGCTCTGGAAACGACGGTAGGGGTTGACGCAGCGTCAAAGTCAACGGGAGTTTGAGACCATGGGTCCCGTGTGGACCATCGCAGGGTCGTTGGACCCCCAGCCAGTGCTTTCCCGCCTCGACCTGGTGCCCGCGCCCGTCGAGGCCGCGGTGAAGACGCTCGAAGGCGCCGATCGCGTCGCCGTCGCCGAGATCGACGCGTCGTTGGCGGACACCGCCGAGTTCTGCGCGCACTACGGCTCGCCGCTCGCCGCTTCTGCCAACTGCGTCGTCGTCGCGGGCAAGCGTGGTGACGTGGTGCGTTATGCGGCCTGCATGGTGCTCGCGACCATGCGTGCGGACGTGAACGGCGTGATCCGCAAGCGCCTCGACGCGCGCAAGGCGTCGTTCGCGCCGATGGACGAGGCCGTGGCGTTGACCGGCATGGAGTACGGCGGCATCACGCCCATCGGCGTGCCCGCGGACTGGCCGATCCTCGTCTCACCCGAGGTGGCCGCCGCCCCCGAGCTGATCGTGGGCAGCGGCATCCGGGGCAGCAAGATCCTGATCCCCGGCGACGTGCTGATGAAGCTGCCGAACGCCGAGGTCCTGCCCGATCTAGGCCGCGTACTTGACCAGTAGCTCGATGGCCTCGTCCACGTCGTCGGTGACGAGGATCCACTGCTCGGCCTCCCGGCCCGCCGCGAGCTTCTGCACGAGCGGCGCGGCCGGGACCTCGTCGGTCCAGAACGCCCTGCCCAGGAACACCATGGGCGCGGCCGGGCCGACGCTGCCGTAGTAGTTCTGCGTGAAGTCCTGGAAGACCTCCTGGACCGTGCCCGCCTTGCCCGGCGTGTAGACGATGCCGCCGGTCGCCACGGTCAGCAGGCCCTCCTCGCGCACCGAGTTCGCGAAGTACTTCGCGTGCAGCTCGCAGGCCGGGTTGGGCGGCTCGTGGCCGTAGAACCAGGTCGGGATGCCGATCGTGCGCGCGGTGTCGAAGCGCGGCAGCTCCGGGAACGCCGCCAGCCAGCGGCCGATCGACTCGTCGTCGCTGCCGAACGAGGGCGCGCGGGCGATGTCGCGCAGCACCTCGGCGTCGGGCGAGCCCAGCCGCACGCCGAGGGGCACCGCCTCCATCGCGCCCGGTCCGCCGCCGGTCAGGACCGTGAAGCCCGACCTGCCCAGCGCGGCGCCCAGTTCGACGGCGTTGCGGTAGCCGTCCGAGCCGCGGGCCAGCGCGTGGCCGCCCATGACCGCGACCGGCGAGCCGGTCAGCACCTCGTCGAGGGCCTCGGTGATCGAGTGGTCGTGCAGGCGCTCGGCCAGCGCGTGCAGCGGGTCGGGGTGGTGGCCCTGCTGCCTGCTGTGCCGGTAGATCACCGCGTCCGGGGTGCTCGCGTACGACGCGGGGTCCGCCGGGTCGAAGCCCGCGAAGAGCTCCGCCGGCGTGTAGAGCGACGACCGGTACACGTCGTAGGGCAGGTCCGGGATCACCGGGAAGATCAACGCTCCCGCCGCCTCCGCCCGCCGCTGCATGCTCTCGCCGAGCGTGCAGCCGAGGAACAGCGCGCCGTCGAGCGGCACCCGCACGTCCTCGCGGGTGAGGTCCAGTCCGATGATGACGGCTTTGCGCAGGTCAGGCTGTGCCCGCAGCTGGTCGAGGCCGGTGATTTCGATCCGCACGGGAAAAAGACTATGCCTCGGTCGAACCAACCGTGCCCGGGATCCGAATCCCCAGTGGGAACCCGAGGTCCGCTCGCCACCCGACGAGCGGCCCCCTGAGCCGCGCTGCCCAGGAAAGGTTCCCCGCAATGACCACCGAACAGCTGACCGGCTGCGCCGCTCGTGGCGCCCGGGTGGTAGATCCCCACCGGGTCGAGTACCTCGACTGCGGCGGGTACGGAGTCCCGCTGCTGGGCCACGCCCACCCCGAGGTCGTGCGGGCCGTGGTGGGTCAGGTGCGCAGGCCGTCCCTGCTCGACCGCCTGATGCTCGACCTGGTCACGCCCCACGGCCTCGACCACATCCACACCTTCGCGTCGGCCTCCGAGGCCGCCCAGTTCGCCGTGGCCCTCGCACAGGCGAACGGCCGCCCTCGCGTCCTGACCACCGGCGACGTCCCGTACGGCGGCATCGACTCGTTGCGCGCCAACCTCGCGTCCGGCCCACCGGCGTGCGTGATGGTCGAACCGGTCCGAGGCGTCTGCCTGCCGCCCGAGGGCTACCTGAAGGCCGTGGCCGAGGTGTGCCGCGAGCACGGCGCCCTGCTGGTCGTCGACGAGACCCGTTCGGGCCTGGGCCGCCTGGGCGTCTGGTGGGGCGTCGACCTCGACGAGGTGACCCCGGACATCCTGCTGGTGGGCGAGGGCCTGTCCGGCGGCGTGCTGCCGATCGCCGCCGTGGCCGCCTCCGCCGCCGTCGAGGTACCGCTGTGGCGCGGCCACGACGCCGTGTCCCCCCTCGCCTCCGCCGCCGTGAACGCCTGCCTGCGCGTCATCGCCTCCGAAGGCCTGGTCGAACGCGCGAAGCTGCTGGGCGACGAACTGCTGTACGGCCTGCGCGCCGTGGTCGCCGGCAAGGCCCACGCGACGGGCCGCGGCCTGCTGCTCGGCGTGGAGCTGCCGGACCAGCGGGCGGCGGACGTGTTCACCGGCGAGCTGCTGCGGCTGCGGGTGCTCGCCGACTTCCGGGGGCGGACGGTGAGCTTCACGCCGCCCGCGGTGATGTCGGCGGCGGACGCCGGGTGGATGGTGGAGGCCGTGGGGAGGGCGGCGAACAAGATCTGACGCTCATGTGGGGACGCACGACGGACGGTGCGTCCCCACATGAGTAGTTCCGCTCATCTTTCGCGTTTCGGTCGGCGAAGACCCAGCTGGTCGTGGTTCTCTCACTGTGAGTGAACGGGGGCTACGGGGTGTACGGAAATCCGGACGAGTTGGACCGCATCGCGGGCGAGATCGAGAAGCGCGCCGAGTCGGTGCGCACGCGCGGCACCGAGATGAACGACCGCGCGCGGACCATGCGGTGGCAGTCGATCGCGGCGGAACGGTGCCGCGAGACGGTCGAGGGCGACAGGCGCAGGTTGTTCCAGGCGGCGGAGGGCCTGGACGGAGCCGCCGCGGCGCTGCGGCGGCACGCCCAGGAGGTGCGCGAGTTGATCGCCGCGATCAAGCGGGTGGCCGAAGCGGTCACCGGCTGGTTCACGAGCGCGGTCGACACCTTCAACCGCGCGGTCGACGCGTTCGAGAACGCCGTCAGGGACATCGCGAACGGCGTCTCCGACGCTCTGGGGTTCGGGGGTGGTCAGGCGCCCCAGCCGCCTCGGCCGCCGTGGACCGGGTGGAAGTGGGGGCCCGACAACCTGCCGCCGCACGGGGACAAGACGTGGCTCGAGGTCGGCGAGTACTTGCGCGGCCGGGGCGTGCCGGCATGACCCCGGCTCCACACCGCCTCGTGTTGTCCGAGCACGAGTTCGCCTACCTGGTGGGGAAGACCGGCGCCGTGCTGTCGCCGGACTGGCTGCCAGCCGCCGGCGTCCAGGTCGGCCGGGCGGAGGCGGACCTCACGAGGAAACGGGTGGTGACCGGCGTCGGTGACGAGGCCGAGGTCCACCCGTCGGTCGAGCGCAACCTGCGGATCCTCGCCACGCCGACCGTGCTGCTGGACACCATCGCCTCGGTCGGCGCCAAGAGCTCGCACAGCGTCCACGCGGTCAGCGGGCCGTTGGGCGCTTCGCTCTTCGCACTGGGTGACGGCGGGGTCGAGCTGTCCATGTTCGCGTCGGTGGACCTCGGCAGGGAGTTGGTCCGCGCCGTGCCCGCGGAGGACCCCGCCGGTGCGAGCCTAGAGTCACGGCTCGGCGGGGGTGGCGCCGGGGAGCCGCTCAGCGGCCGGTTGCCGCTCGCCGCCTTGCAGGAGATGGGAGCGGCCCGGCTCTTCCGCGCCGCCGACCCGGAGGCACCGGCCGCGGTCCTGGCACAGCTCGGGCTGTCCGGTGACGAGGCGGCGCTGGCTCGTGGAGTCGCGGACCGGACCGACGGCGCCCTGCGCTGCCTCGTCGTCTGGGCAGGCGGGACGGCCCAGGTCAACTGGGTGCACACCGCGGGCGGCTGGAGCGGCCTCGACCCGGAGCCCGACGGGACGGACCGCCGCATGGTCCGGGTCGAACCGGCGCGACGTGAGGAGCTGGGCACCTGGGTGGCGCCCGCCGTGGCGGGAGCGCTGGCATGACCATCTCGAACGTGCGGGTCGAAGGCGGCGCGGGCGGCATCGAGGCCCACTACGAGGACCTCGCCGCGATGGGCGATCTCACCGGCGACGTCGCCGGTGACACCCTCAAGACCGCGGTCGCCGGGCACAGGTTCCTGGCCGAGCCGGACGTGCTCGCGTCGTCGCTGCTCAACCCCGGTGGCGTCGTGAGGTTCGAGGCCGCGATGGTGGCCGCGCTCGACGGACCGAACGGGCTCACGGCCACGTCCGCGGGCATCGGCTTGCGGGGCGAGGCGTTGAAGGCCACCCGCATCGCCTACGAGATGGCCGACGAGCTGGCCGCGAAGGGGCTGGACGCCGGACGGTGGTTCGCAGGCCTCGCCGTTGCCGCCAACCCGGTCGGTGCCGTGGTCGGTGGTGGCGGCGCGATCGCCACCGACGTGTACCTGAACTACGACGGCGACTGGGAGAAGTGGCTGGTCGACCACCCCGGAATGGTGGACACGCTGATCGGCATGTCACCCGGCACGATCAGCGCACTGGGCATCCCGGTCGATCTCGCGACCACTCTGGACCTGCTCGCCGCGACCTACCCGGACGGCGAGGCCGTGGTCACCGACATCGGCCCGCTGTCGCGCGACAGCGATCCACCGCGTGGCCTGGAGGACCTGCTCGACGGCTTGAACACCCGAAACGATCCCGGCGAGGACGATCCGAGCAACATCGACGTGCGGATCGTCAAGGACGCCGACGGCAACGTCACCGGCTACGTCGTGGACGTGCCCGGCACGAAGGACTGGCCCCTGCCGGGACAGGTGGCGAGCGCCAACGACCTCGGCGTCAACGTCGATGCCATGGCGGGCAACAACACCGTGCTGCAAGAGGGGATCCAGGAGGCGCTGCGCCGAGCCGGGGCGCACGACACGGGAGCTCCGGTGATGCTGGTCGGGCACAGCCAGGGCGGCATCGTCGCGGCCCAGTCGACCACCGACCTGAAGGCGAACGGCTACAACGTGACCCACGTGGTCACCGCCGGCTCGCCGGTCGGCCGCATCGAAGTTCCGGCCGACGTCCAGGTGCTTTCGATCGAGAACCGCAACGACGTCGTTCCGCACCTCGACGCGAGCGACAACCCGGACGGTCCGAACCGCACGACCGCCACCTTCGACAACAACACGGGCACGTCCAGCGGAAATCACGCGATCGGCGGCAACTACACCGACGCGGCGGGTGCTCTCGACAAGAGCACCGATCCGTCGGTGCGGCGGTACCGGGAGAGCATGAGCGCGTTCACCGGAGGCGACCCGGAACAGTCGCGGATGCAGAAGTACCACGTGGCGAGGAAGGGCGTGAATGAGCTCCCGTAGGTTGCCGGTCGCGATCTGCACGGTTCTCCTGCTGGTCGGGTGCACTGCCACCGACCAGTACCACGACGACGTCGATGCCGTCGGCAAGCAGATCGTCGCCGACTGGAAGGAACTCCCGGAAGTCGTCGGCGCCGAACACGAGTACCGCCACGGGCTGGACCAGGGACAGGTGATCTACGCGATCGCCACCGTGGAGGAGGGCTCCGTGCAGGAGTCCGTCGAACAGCTGCAGGAGATCGCGCGACGTGACTACTGGCGTGGAACGTCGCGGAACGTGTCTCTGACGGTCTCGGTCTACTCCGATGCCAACCCGCGGGTGAAGAGCCCCACCGGTCCCGACAACTCCGTCAGCCGGAAGCGGATCGAACTCGACGACCCGGCCGGGCTGGAGAAGCAGTACGGCCCCCGTCCCGCCAGGAGATGAGCAACGCGATGACGCCCGACCAGTGGCTCGCCGACTTCGAAACCAAGACGGCGGAGCTCCAGCGCAACGCGGCCGCCTTCCGCCGCGGCATCGAGGCCGCGGGGACGACCGCGACGACCGAGGACGAGGCCGTCACGGTCACCGTCGCCCCCAACGGCGCGCTCCTCGACCTGAAGATCGCGGGCGACACCGAGCTCGCGACCAAGATCCTCGCCCTGACCAGGTCGGCTCGCGAGCAGTCCGCGGCGAAGGTGCTCGGCGAGTTCCGCCAGGTCGTGGGCAGCCACGCGAACGACCTGGACGCGGACGTGTCGGTGCCGGGGCCACCCCCGCCGCCGCAGCAACCCCACCGCGACGACGAGGATTTCAGCGAGAAGACCGTCTACCGCAGGGAGAGCTGGTAGCTCAGAAGATCACCGTCTGGTTGCCGTGCACCAGCACGCGGTCCTCCAGGTGCCACCGCAGCCCGCGCGCCAGCACCACCTTCTCGATGTCCCGCCCCTTGCGCACCATGTCCGCCACCGAGTCGCCGTGGTGCACGCGCAGCACGTCCTGCTCGATGATCGGCCCCGCGTCGAGGTCCGCCGTCACGTAGTGGCAGGTCGCGCCCACCAGCTTCACGCCGCGGCGGTGCGCCTGGTGGTACGGGCGGGCGCCGATGAACGACGGCAGGAAGCTGTGGTGGATGTTGATCGTGCGGCCGGACCAGGCCGCGCACAGTTCCGGCGGCAGGATCTGCATGAAGCGGGCCAGGACCACGGCGTGCGGGTCGTGCTTCTCCACCAGGAGCCGCAGTTGGGCGAAGGCCGCCTGCTTGCCCTCGGGGTCGTTCACCGGGAACGGCACGTGGTGGAACGGGATGCCGTGCGCGCGCGTGATGTCGCCCAGTTCGGGGTGGTTGCCGATCACGGCGGACACCTCGACGTCGAGCTCGCCGGTCGCCACGCGGGCCAGCAGGTCGTACAGGCAGTGGCCTTCCTTCGAGACGAGGATGACCACGCGCTTGCGGGAACCCGTGTCGGTCACCGTCCACGTCGACTGCGCACCCAGGCCGGCGGCGACGTCGGCGAAGCGGGTGCGCAGCTCGTCCACGCCGAACGGCAGCGAGTCCGCGCGCACTTCCTGGCGCGTGAAGAACCAGCCCGTCTCCGGGTCGGTGTGGTAGGCGGCCTCGACGATCCAGCCGCCGTTCTCCGCGAGGAACGAGCTGATCCTCGCGATGATGCCGGTGCGGTCGGGGCAGCCGAAGGTGATCACGTAGCGACGTTCAGGCGATGACACCGGCAGAAGTATTCACGGCCTGGGCAGCGCCGCCAACAGCGAGGCGTCGCCGGAGACCAGGGCGTGGTGCGGCCGGGCGTACAGGGCGCGGTAGACCGCGTCCGCGGTGCCGGCCAGGGTGGCGTCTTCCTCGAACGCCGGGCCCTGCGGGGCGGTGACGACCAGCGGTTCGCCCGCCGTGAGCCGCAGTTCCCAGGTGCGGCCCGCGTCGGCGGCGTGCACCAGCAGCCTGCCGGTGGCCGCGACGTGCCGGCCCAGCTCGATCCGCCTGGCCACCATCACGGTGAGGTACTCGTCGATGCCGTCCGCGGCGAACTCCGGGTCGAACACCAGCGCCGGCGGCTCCTGCCCGCCCGCGATCTCGGCGTCCAGGCGGTGGACCGCCGTCTCGTGCGCCTGCCTGCGCGACCAGAAACCGGCGAGCTGCGGGCCGTGGAACGTCCACGCGGGACGGTCGGCCGGCGTCTCGCGCAGCCGGTCGGTCAGGAGCGCGAAACCGGTGTCCCACCAGGGGAGCACGTCGTCGAAGTCCTGCGGCGCGGCCGGCCACGCCGGTCGGCCGTCCTCGGGTGCGGTGACGACGGCCTCCGCCGCCCACGTGTGCACCTCGCCGATGTGCCGGACCAGGTCCAGCACCGTCCACCCCGGACACGGCGGGACGGGGGCGTCCGGACCGGCCTCCACGGCCGCCGAACGCAACGCCGAAGCCTGCTTCTCGATCTCCGCGACGAAGTCCACGAAACCACCCTAGGGGGCGACGGCCGCCCATTCGAGCGTGATTTCCCCGAGCCGCCACCGCCGCCGGTCGTCGAGCACCGGCCAGCCGCGCTCCACCAGCAGCCGCACCGACTCCACCCACCGCGCACGGGGGCCGAACGGCGCGAACGGGGCCGCGGTCGCCCAGCAGGCGTCCAGTTCGGCGAGCAGCGCGTGCACGCGTTCGCCCGGCACGTTCTTGTGGATCAGCGCCTTGGGCAGCCGCTCGGCCACGTCGGACGGCACCTCGATCCCGGACGGCTTCACCGCCAGCGTGAACGTCCGGGGCCCCTCGGCCGACAGCGTCACCCACGTGCACCGGCGGCCGATCTCGTCGCACGTCCCCTCGACGACCAGGCCGCCGGGCGCCATCCGCGCCAGCATGGTGTCCCACGCCTCGAACGCCTGCTCCTCGGTGTACTGGCGCAGCACGTTGAACGCGCGCAGCAGCACCGGCCGCGCCCCGGCCAGCTCGAAGCCGCCGCGCCGGAAGTCCAGCAGCGGCGGGGTGGCGACGGCCTTGCCCGCGTCCACCCGGTCCTGGTCGATCTCCAGGCCGAGCACGCGCACGTCGGGGCGGACGGTCCGCAGCCGCGCGGCCATCTCGACGGTGGTGACGGGCGTGGCGCCGTACCCGAGGTCCACCACGAGCGGGTCGGCGGCGCCGGCGAGGAACGACGACAGCGTGCCGGTCATCCACCGGTCGACCCGGCGCAGGCGGTTCGGGTTGGTCGTGCCTCGCGTCGGCAGGCCGAGCGCGCGGGCCCGGCCGGCCGCTAGCCGCGGTGTGCGAGCCATTCGGAGGTGAACTCGCTCTCCTTGTCGAGCAGCACGGCGACCTGCTCGGCGATCAGCTTCTCGAGCTTGCCGCCCAGCAGCGGGATGCTGACCTTGACCTCCCCCGTGAGGGTGGTCTTGGAGCCGGAGCCCTCGGGCAGGACGGTGAACGCGCCGTCGAGGCGGCCGGGCACGCCGCTGACGGCCACCTCGACCGTGCCGGCGCCCGCGGCCCACGTCTCCGTGCGCTGGATCACCAGGTCGCCGCCGAGCGCCGCCTTGACCGCCGACGGCAGGTGCTCCGCGGGGACACCCTGCTTGAGCTGGTACGACGTCCGCTCGTCGGTCTTGTCGAACGAGACGAGCTCCGCGTTCGTGCCGCCGATCGCGGCCAGCCGGTCCCGCAGGTAGGACTCGTCGACCAGGGCGGCGAAGACTTCCTCCGCCGAACGGGGTGACGTGGTGTGGTGCTCGATGCGGCGTGCCATGTCGCGGAGGCTACCGTTGACGTCTGTGACCACCACGCAGTCCGTACCTCTGGCCGAGCGCACCACGCTCCGACTCGGTGGGCCGGCCGCGCGGTTCGTCCACGCCACGACCGCCTCCGAGCTGGTCGAAGCCGTGCGAACAGCCGACGCCGCCGCCGACGAGAAGGTCCTCGTGCTCGGCGGCGGGTCCAACCTCGTGATCTCCGACGGCGGCTTCGGCGGCACGGTCGTGCACGTCGCCACCAAGGGCTTCCGGCTCGACCCGCTGGGCGGCGGCATCGTCCAGTTCACCGTCGAGGCGGGCGAGGAGTGGGACGCGGTCGTCGCCGAGGCGGTCGCGCAGGGCCTCGGCGGGCTCGAGTGCCTGTCGGGCATCCCCGGCCTCAACGGCGCCACGCCCGTGCAGAACGTGGGCGCGTACGGCGTCGAGATCTCCCAGGTGCTGCAGTCGGTGGACGTCCTCGACCGCCGCAGCGGCAAGGTGCACCAGGTGCCCGCCGCGAAGCTCGGCCTCACCTACCGCGGCAGCGTGCTCAAGGGCACGGACAACGCCGTCGTGCTGCGCACCCGGTTCGCGCTGACCTCGGGCGGCATGTCCGCGCCGATCCGCTACGGCGAGCTGGCGCGCGTCCTCGGTGTGGCGCAAGGGGATCGCGTTCCGGCCGACGAGGCCCGCAAGGCCGTGCTGGAGCTGCGCCGCGGCAAGGGCATGGTGCTGGACCCGGCCGACCACGACACGTGGAGCGCGGGCTCGTTCTTCACCAACCCGGTCGTCGACGACGCGACGTTCGCGGGCGTGCTGATCCGCATCGCCGAGCGCCTCGGCTCCGACGTCGACGTGCCGAGCTACCCCGCGGGCCACGGGCAGAAGAAGCTCTCCGCCGCGTGGCTCATCGAACGCGCCGGCTTCCGCAAGGGCCACCAGGGCCGCGGCGGCCGGGTGTCGTTGTCCGGCAAGCACACCCTGGCGCTGACCAACCGCGGCGGCGCCTCCACCGAGGACCTGCTCGACCTGGCGCGCGAGGTGCGCGACGGAGTGCGGGCGGCGTTCGGCGTGGAGCTGCACCCGGAACCCGTTCTCGTCGGTGTCGAGCTTTAGGCGCTAGCGCCGTTCAGGTGACTCCATGTGACGAACCGCTACCCCGCGTGTTTCATTGGGGTGGAGGGAACGGAGGTCGCCATGAGCAACCTCGACGAGAACGCCAGGGCGGTCATCAGGCCGGTCAAGCGGATGGTGGAGGACGAGTTCCTCTCCCGGCCGGGAGTCATCGGCGTCGACATCGGCGAGAAGGTCACCGGCGGGATGCCGACCGGCCGGGCCGCGATCGTGGTCTACGTGTGCGCCAAGGGACCCGGCCACCCGCGGCAGATCCCGGTGGAGGTCGGCGGGGTGCCGACCGACGTCGTCGCCGAGACGATCGTGCTGCACCGCGCGATGGTCACCCGTGCCGCGGAAACCGTTGCGGCGGAACGGCACCCGGTGCTGCGCGGCGGCATCGGCATCGGTCCCGCGCGGTCGTTCCGGGTCGTGCCGCCGGAGGTGGAGAAGGCGGGCGAGTACGTGATCGCCGGCACGCTCGGGGCGTTCGTCGTCACCCGCGCGGAACCCAGGACCGTGCTCGGGCTCACCACGTTCCACGTCGGCTGCGTCGACGACTCGTGGTCGGTGGGCGACGAGTTCCTGCACCCGTCCAGAGTGGACGGCGGGGTCGCCGGCGCCGACCTCGTCGCGGTGCTCGACCGCGCGGCGCTCGCGGGCTCGGTGGCCGCCGCGGGACTGCGGGTGGTCGCGAGGCCCTGGCGCGCCGAGGTGGTCGACATCGGCGCGCTCACCGGCACCGCCGAGGCCGAGGTCGGCTCGACCGTGCGCAAACGCGGCCGCACCACCGAACTCACGCACGGCGTGATCACCTCGACCGACGCGACGGTCCGGCTCGACTTCGGCGGCGGCATCGGCGTCCGCACGTTGCGCGACCAGATCCGGGTGTACTCGGCCGAGCGCTTCGGCGACCACGGCGACAGCGGCGCGGTGCTCGTGGACGCCGACAACCGGGTCGTGGGCCTCTACGTGGCGGGCAGCGGCCCGACGGGGTTCGCGAACCCCGTCGCGGCCGTGTTGCGCCAGCTCGACGTGGAGCTGCTCACCCGCGGTGTACCCGAGTCGCGGACGCCTGCGCGCGGGGCTTGAGCACGATCTCGTCCAGGTTCACGTGCGGCGGCCGGGTGACCGCGAACGCGATGACGTCCGCCACGTCCTCGGCGGTGAGCGGCGTGAGTCCCTCGTAGACCTTGGCCGCGCGCTCGGTGTCGCCGCCGAACCGGTTGGCGGAGAACTCGGTCTCGACCATGCCCGGCAGGACCTCGGTGATCCGCACGGGCTGCCCGAGCAGCTCGCCGCGCAGCGTCCGGTGCAGCGCCGATTGCGCGTGCTTGGCACTCGTGTAGCCGGAGCCGTTGTCGTACGCGTCACGTGCTGCGACGGAGGTCACGGACACGACGTGCCCGTCACCGGACGCGATCAGCTTCGGGACGAACGCCTTGGTGACCAGCAGGGTGCCCAGGACGTTCGCCTCCCACATCCAGCGCCACTCCTGCGGATCCCCCTCCACGACGGTCGAGAGACCACGGGCACCGCCCGCGTTGTTCACGAGCACGTTGGCGCGGGGTACCCGGTCGGCGAAGGCCGCGACGGAGGTCTCGTCGGTGACGTCCAGCTCGATGGCCGTCCCGTCGATCTCCTTCGCGATAACGTGGAGGAGGTCCAGACGACGTGCACCGAGCACGACGTGGAACCCCTCGGCGGCCAACCGCCGCGCGGTGGCCTCGCCGATGCCCGCGCTAGCTCCGGTCACTACTGCGACAGGTCGATTCACGGCCTCGATCGTAGGCGGCCGACCAGCGTATGACCGACGTCACCCGCACCATCCCGTCGTGCTGGACGTCCTGTTGTGTGGGAGGTCGAAACCGTGAAGAGAACACTTGCTGCGCTGGTCGCCGGGCTGACGCTGCTGACCGGGTGCTCGAGTGTCGAGGCGGGGTCGCCCAAGGCGGACAGCTCGCTGCCGTCCGCGAAGGTCACCCTGTCGCCGGTCGACGGCACCAAGGACGTGCAGGTCACGACCCCGGTGCAGGTCACCGTGGTGGACGGCAAGCTCGAGTCCGTCGCGCTGAAGTCGCCGGAGGGCAAGGACGTCAAGGGCACCCTGACCGAGGACAGGTCGGGCTGGACGACCGCCGAGCCGCTGGGCTACGGCAAGGCGTACAGCTACTCCGGCAAGGCCGTCGGCACCGACGGCAAGCCCGTCGAGCTCAAGGGGTCGTTCACGACCGTCGCGCCCGGTTCGCAGACCCGCGCGACGCTCTGGCCGTCCGACAACCAGACCGTCGGCGTCGCGGCGCCGATCATGGTCAAGTTCGAGGCGCCGGTCGAGGACAAGGCGACGGTCGAGAAGGCCCTCAAGGTCACCAACTCGGCGAACGTCACCGGCTCGTGGGCCTGGCTCAGCGCCCAGGAGGTCCACTACCGGCCGGAGAAGTACTGGCCGGAGAACACCACGATCAAGGTCGAGGCGAAGCTCTACGGCGTCAACTACGGCGGCGGCGCGTTCGGCAAGGCCGACGTGACCAGCGACTTCACCATCGGCCGCAACCAGGTCGTGAAGATCGACAACCCGACGCACCGGCTCAAGGTGTTCCGCAACGGCGCGCAGGTCGCCGACTACCCGGCGTCGTTCGGCAAGGACGCCGACCCGGAGCTCACCACGCCGAACGGCACGTTCGTCGTGATGTCGAAGAACGACACGTTCTCGTTCGACAACCCGCGCTACGGCTACACCAACGTCGTGAAGAAGTGGGCCGTGCGGTTCTCCAACCACGGCGAGTTCATCCACGAGAACAACGACAACGCGAGCAACATCGGCTCGAACAACACCTCGCACGGCTGCGCGAACCTGCTGGAGGCCGACGCGAAGGCGTACTACGACTCGGCGCTGGTCGGCGACCCGGTCGAGGTGACCGGCTCGATCACCACGCTGCCGGCCCAGTTCGACTGGTACGACTGGCAGATCCCGTGGGACCAGTGGAAGGGCAAGTCCGCCGTCAAGTAGGACAGGCGGGAATGCGGCCCCCTGCCAGGTCGTTTGCGCATGTGTGCATCTGACACACGTGACGGCGGCCGGCGGGGGACGACTGGCCGTCCGTGAATCAGGCCCGGACGGCGCGCCGCCGGTGGTCCTGCTCCACGGCTGGGCGCAGACGGGAGCCGTCTGGGACCTCCCCGGCTTCCACACGTACGCCGTCGACCTGCGAGGACACGGCGAGTCCGACGACTTCGGCGACTACCGGGACTCCGCGCGGTGGGCCGCGGACCTGGAGGCGGTGCTCGGCCACACCGGCCCCGCGACGCTCGTCGGGTGGTCCTACGGCGGCCTCGTGATCGCCGACTACCTGCGCTTCCACGGCACCGCCGGCGTCACGGCGCTCGTGTTCGTGAGCGCCATCACCGAGATCGGCCGCGGCCGCCCCGGAGGCGCCATCGGGCCCGTGATGCGGGCCGCGCTGCCCGGCGCGATCACCGACGACGAGGCGATGGCCGAGTTCTGCCGCGCCATGGCGCCCGGTCTGCCCGAGGCGACGGTCGGCGAACTCACAGCCGCCGCGACGTCCGTGAGCCATAAAGTGCGAGGTGAGCTGTTCCGCAGGGATGTGGGCAGCGCTGACGTGCTGACCGCCGTCGACGTGCCGACCCTGGTGGTGCACGGAACTCAAGACGAAGTGGTGGCCCCTGCCGCCGCCGAGCACTCCGCCGCCCTGATCCCCGGAGCCGAGTTGAGCCTGTATCCCGACACCGCGCACGCCCCCTTCCTCGAGCGGCCCGAGCGGTTCGCCGCCGACCTGGCGCGGGTCGCCCGGTGAGGCGCGTCGCGGTGCTCTCGCTGCACACCTCGCCGCTCGAACAGCCCGGCACGGGTGACGCGGGCGGAATGAACGTCTACATCGTCCAGACGGCCACCAGGATGGCGCAGCGGGGCGTCGAGGTGGAGATCTTCACCCGCGCCACGTCGTCCGAGCTGCCGCCCGTGGTCGAGCTGGCGCCGGGCGTGCGGGTGCGCAACGTCGTCGCCGGCCCGTTCGAGGGGCTCGGCAAGGAGGAGCTGCCCGGTCAGCTCTGCGCGTTCTCGGCCGGCGTCCTGCGCGCCGAGGCCCGGCACGAGCCCGGCTACTACGACGCCATCCACTCGCACTACTGGCTGTCCGGGCAGGTCGGCTGGCTCGTGCGGGAGCGGTGGGGCGTGCCGCTCGTGCACACCGCCCACACGCTGGCCAAGGTGAAGAACCTGGCGATGGCCGCGGGCGACACGCCGGAGCCCAGGATGCGGGTGATCGGCGAGGAGCAGGTCGTCGCCGAGTCGGACCGGCTCGTCGCGAACACCGACATCGAGGCCGCCGAGCTGGTCAAGCTCTACGACGCCGACGCCGCCAAGGTCGCCGTCGTGCCGCCGGGGGTGGACCTCGACCGGTTCACGCCCGGCGACCAGCGCGCGGCCCGCCAGGAGCTCGGCATCGGGCAGGACGCGGTCGTGCTGGCGTTCGTCGGCAGGATCCAGCCGCTGAAGGCCCCCGACGTGCTGCTCAGGGCCGCCGCGGAGATGCTGGTGCGCGACCCGGGACTGCGCTCGAAGCTCGTGGTGCTGATCGTCGGCGGCCCGTCGGGCAGCGGCGTGGAACGGCCGAAGGCGCTCGAGGAGCTGGCCGTCCAGCTGCGGATAGCGGACGTGGTCCGGTTCCTGCCGCCGCAGCCGGGAGCCGCGCTCGCGCGGGTCTACCGGGCGGCGGACCTGGTGGCGGTGCCGAGCCACAACGAGTCGTTCGGGCTGGTCGCCCTGGAGGCGCAGGCCTGCGGGACCCCGGTGGTCGCGGCGGCCGTCGGCGGGCTGCCGGTGGCCGTCAACGACGGGATCTCCGGGGTGCTCGTGCACGGCCACGAACCGGGCGAGTGGGCCGAGGCGATCTGCGGGGTGGCGCTGCCGCAGCGGGAGCACCTGGCGAGCAACGCCGTCGGTCATGCGCGACGCTTCTCGTGGGACCGCACGACTGACTCGCTGCTGGCGGGGTACCAGGAGGCGGCAGACGTGTTCCGCCGGGAGGTTTTCGCTTGAGCGTCGACGCTGTCATCAAGGAGTTCCTCGACGAGCGGGAGCTCGGGTACGACCGGCGCGAGCCGGGCAAGTTCTTCGTGACGCTGCCGGGCACGAAGAAGCTGCAGACCAACGTGTGGCTGGTCGAGACCTCGCACGCGCTCGTCGTCGAGGCGTTCGTCTGCCGGCGGCCGGACCAGGCGTTCGAGGACGTCTACCGGTTCCTGCTGCGCCGCAACGCCCGGCTCTACGGCGTGCACTACACGATCGACGCCGAGGGGGACATCTATCTCATCGGACGGGTCGGCAAGCACGCCGTGACGCCCGACGAGCTGGACCGCGTGCTCGGGCAGGTGCTGGAGGCGGCGGACGGCGACTTCAACCCGCTGCTCGAGATCGGGTTCGCCGACGCGATCCGCCGGGAGTGGGCGTGGCGGGTGTCGCGGGGCGAGTCGCTCGCGAACCTGCAGGCGTTCCAACATCTCGTTTCGGAGTAGCCGCCGACTCGTTTCGGCTTCCGCGGCAACTCCGCGTCCGGCTCGTCCCGTCCCACCGGCATGCGTAGACCAGTGCTGTGGGTGGGAGTCGCGTTGCTGGCCCTGGTTTCGGCGGGGTGCAGCAGCGACATGAGCGGGAGCGGGACGTCGGCGAAGGACGCTGCCGCTCCGCCACAGGCGGCGCAGCAGAAGACGCCGCAGCAGGAGAACACCGGCCAGGCGGCCGTGCAGCCGGTGCAGGAGCAGGAGCGGCAGCTCGTCCGCACGGCCACGGTCGACCTGCGCGCCGACGACGTGCTCAGGGCGATCGGCGAGATCAAGAACCGGGCGACGGCCGTCGGCGGGTTCGCGGGGCAGGAGAACTCGACCAAGAAGTCGGGCTCGGTGACCGTGCGGGTGCCCTCGGCCGAGCTGGACCGCGTCGTGCGGGACCTGGCGGGCGTCGGCGAGGTGACGCGCAGCGAGGTGCGCAGCGAGGACGTCACCGACCAGCTCGTGGACGTCGAGGCGCGGATCGCGACGCAGAAGGCCAGCGTGGACCGGTTGCGGGTGCTGTTCGAGCGCGCGGGGACGACGGCCGAGATCGCGCAGGTCGAGTCGGAGCTGACCAAGCGGCAGGCCGAGCTCGAGTCGATGCAGCGGCGCAGCGAGACGCTGAAGGGCAAGGTCGCGCTCGCGACGCTGACCGTGCAGGTGGCGACGACGCCGATCGCGCCGCCGGAGCCGGAGAAGGCCGGGTTCCTCAGCGCGCTGGCGGGCGGCTGGGACGCGTTGCTCGCGGTGCTGGGCGGGGTTCTGGTCGCCGTCGGCGCGGTGCTCCCGTTCGTGGTGTTCCTCGGGGTGCCTGCGGCGGTGGTGGTCTACCTGCTGCGCCGCCGGAAGCGTGTCACTCGAATGAACGAAGCAGCATGATCCAGTTCTACTGAGAGTGTGCCTTGGGTGATGCGCGGAACGGCTCGGGAGAGAGGGGGAGTCGCATCGAGCCGTCCCGCGTCAAAGGTCCCCGCTGCAGTGGATCCGTGGACGGGGGGAGCCTGCGGATCCCAAGCGGGCCGCGCGATCCGACGGGGGACGACGAACCGCGCATGTGCCTCGCGCTCGTCGAGTAAGCGTGGGAGCCGACTCGCGGAGGCGGTATCAACTTCCCAGATACGTCCTTGCGATCACAAGTGATTGTATTGCTCCATTCGAGTGTATTTAGTCGCGCTAAGTAACGTCTCTGTAGCGATCAGGATGACCTTGACCTCCCCAGTGGGCTGGATCACGATGAGCCAACAGGCTGGTTGGCAAGAGTGAGTGAGGTCGCCGCATGGTCTTCCGCAGTCCGTTCCCCGACGTCGAGATCCCCGACGTGTCGCTGCACCAGCTGTTGTTCGGAGACCTCTCCGACCGTGCGGACCGGGTTGCGCTGATCGACGGCATGTCCGGTGCGTCGATGACGTACGGCCAGCTCGCCGGCGCCGTCGACCGCATGGCCGCCGCGCTGGCCGCGCGCGGCATCGGCAAGGGCGACGTGGTCGGCATCCTGAGCCCGAACACGCCCTACTACGCCGTCGTGTTCCACGGCATCCTGCGCGCGGGCGCCACCGCGACCACGATCAACGCGCTCTACACGCCCGACGAGGTCGCGCACCAGCTGCACGACGCGGGCGCGAAGATGCTGTTCACGGTCTCGGTCCTGCTCCCCAACGCCGCTCCCGGCGCCGCGAAGGCCGGCGTCACCGACGTCGTCGTGCTCGACGGCGCCGAGGGCTACCCGTCGCTGCCGGAGCTGCTGGCGAACGACCACCCGGTGCCGTCGGTCGAGATCAACCCGTCGGAGGACGTGGCGGTGCTGCCGTACTCGTCCGGCACGACCGCCCTGCCCAAGGGCGTGATGCTGACCCACCGGAACCTGGTCGCGAACATCAAGCAGTGCGACCCGATCATGGCCGAAGCCGGGGAGCACACCCGGATCCTCGCCGTGCTGCCGTTCTTCCACATCTACGGCATGCAGGTGTTGATGAACGCCGGTCTCTACATCGGCGGTGTCGTCGTGACGCTGCCGAAGTTCGACCTGCCGGAGTTCCTCCGGGCCATCGCGGAACACAAGACCGATCGCGTCTACATCGCCCCGCCGGTCGCCGTCGCCCTGGCGAAGCACCCGATCGTCGACAACTACGACCTCTCGCCGCTCAAGACCCTCTTCTCGGGCGCGGCGCCGCTGGACGAGGACCTGGCCGCCGCCGTGCGCAAGCGCATCGGCTGCCGGGTCGTGCAGGGCTATGGCATGACGGAGATGTCGCCGGTCAGCCACGCCATCCCGGACGGCCGCGACGACATCTCGGTCGGCACCGTCGGTGTGATCATCCCGAACCTGGAGTGCCGCCTGGTCGACCCGGCCACCGGCGACGACGTGGGCGTGGGCGAACGCGGCGAGCTGTGGTGCAGGGGCCCGAACGTCATGAAGGGCTACCTGAACAACCCGGAGGCCACCGCCGCCACCCTCGACGCGGAGGGCTGGCTGCACACCGGCGACGTGGCCGTGATCGACGAGGGCGGCATCGTCTCGATCGTCGACCGCGTCAAGGAACTGATCAAGTACAAGGGCTACCAGGTCCCGCCGGCCGAGCTCGAGGCCGTGCTCCTGACCCACGAGGAGATCGCCGACGCGGCGGTCATCGGCGTGAAGGACTCCGACGGCGAGGAGATCCCGAAGGCGTTCGTGGTGCGGCAGGCGGGGTCCTCGATCGACGACGCCGCGGTGATGGCGTTCGTGGCCTCGCACGTGGCGCCGCACAAGAAGGTGCGCGTGGTGGAGTTCATCGAGGCGATCCCGAAGTCGGCGGCGGGCAAGATCCTGCGCAAGGACCTCCGGGCGCGCGAACAGGCCTGAGCAGCGAAGATGCGACGGCCCCGGCGAATCACCGCCGGGGCCGTCCCCTTGAGTTCGTCCCGGCCTCGCCATGACCAGCGCACCGGCGCGCTCCGACACGACCCCGTCGCGTCGCACCAGCTTGAAGAGCAGGTCCCGCGCCGACGGCACGAGGAACATGGCGCGGATCACGCCGCCCCGCCGGGGTACGGGGACGCACCCGGCATGGCAGGCTAGCCGCCATGTCTGTCGGAACCTTGGTGCTGCTCCGCCACGGCGAGAGCACGTGGAACGCGGAGAACCTGTTCACCGGCTGGGTGGACGTTCCCCTGTCGGAGAAGGGCGAGAAGGAGGCCCGCCGCGGCGGCCTGCTGCTCAAGGAGGCCGGCGTCCTGCCGGAGATCCTGCACACGAGCCTCATGCGCCGCGCGATCATGACCGCGAACCTCGCGCTCGACGCCGCCGACCGCCACTGGATCCCGGTCAAGCGCGACTGGCGCCTCAACGAGCGCCACTACGGCGCGTTGCAGGGCAAGAACAAGAAGCAGACGCTCGAGGAGTTCGGCGAGGAGCAGTTCATGCTCTGGCGCCGGTCCTACGACACCCCGCCGCCGCCCATCGAGCCCGGCTCGGAGTTCAGCCAGGACACCGACCCGCGCTACGCGGGCCTCGGGCCGGACCTGCCGCTGACCGAGTGCCTGCTCGACGTCGTGAAGCGGATGATCCCGTACTGGGAGTCGTCGATCGTGCCGGACCTGCGCTCCGGCAAGACCGTGCTCGTGGCCGCGCACGGCAACTCGCTGCGCGCGCTCGTGAAGCACCTCGACGGCATCTCCGACGAGGCCATCGCGGGCCTCAACATCCCGACCGGCATCCCGCTGCGCTACGACCTCGACGAGGACCTCAAGCCCGTCAAGCCGGGCGGCGAGTACCTCGACCCCGACGCCGCGAAGGACGCCATCGCGGCGGTCGCGAACCAGGGCCGCTGAGAGCGTTCGGAGAAAGGCGCACCCGGCTGCCGGGTGCGCCTTTCCGCGCGTTTGGACACGGTTGGGTGAACGGCGTCTGACCAGGGTGGGAACAACCGTCCACTGAGGTGTCACGGGCATCACGGTTCACGCTTCCGCTCTAGGCCAGGACACCTCTGAGCTGCTTACCATTCGTTTCGTGACCACAACGGGTTACCTCGCTGTGTCGATCGGCGTCGCGCTCATCGGCGTGCTCGCCGGTTTCCTCGTTGGCCGCTTCACCGCCCCCCGCACGCCGAAGGCCCCCGCGGGCCTCACGGTCGCGGACCTGATGCAGCGGATCGTCGAGGACTCGCACGACGGCATCGTGGTGCTGAACCACTTCGGTGACGTCGTGTTGCACAACCCGAGGTCGGAAGAGCTGGGCGTCGTCCGCAACAACCGCGTCGACGACCGCGCGCGCAAGGCGGCCGAGGCCGTCCGGGACAGCAACGAGGTCGTCTACGTCGACCTCTCGCCCGCGGAGGGGACCAGGGGGCGCCAGCCCGCCGCCGTCCACGCCGAGGTGCGGCTGCTCACCGAGGGCTTCACGGTCGTGGACGCGACCGACGAGTCCGAGGCCGTGCGGCTGGAGAAGACGCGGCGCGACTTCGTGGCCAACGTCAGCCACGAGCTGAAGACGCCGGTCGGCGCGCTCGCGCTGCTGGCGGAGGCCGTGCTGGACGCGAGCGACGACCAGGAGGAGGTCCGCCGCTTCAGCGCGAAGATCATGCAGGAGGCCACCCGCCTCGGCACGCTCGTCACCGAGCTGATCGCGCTGTCGCGCCTGCAGGGCGCCGAGAAGCTGCCGGAGCTCTCCGACACCGAGATCGACGTCGTGGTCAACGAGGCGCTGTCGCGGTCCAAGCTCGCCGCCGAGTCGGTCGACATCTCGATCACCACCGACGAACCGAGCGGGTTCGTCGTGCCCGGCGACCGGTCGCTGCTGGTCACGGCGCTGACGAACCTCCTGGACAACGCCGTGGCGTACTCGCCGCCCGGCAGCCCGGTGAGCGTGAGCCGCCGGCTCGTGGACGGCCACGTCGAGATCGCCGTGACCGACCGCGGCATCGGCATCGCCGAGGACCAGCAGCACCGCGTCTTCGAACGCTTCTACCGCGTCGACAAGGCGCGGTCGCGCGCGACCGGCGGCACTGGTCTGGGGCTCGCCATCGTCAAGCACGTCGCCGCCAACCACGGCGGCGAGGTGAAGCTGTGGAGCCTGCCGGGAACGGGCTCCACCTTCACGCTGCGGCTCCCGGCCGCGGCGGCCGAACCCAACCCGACCCTCGTCCCCACCGGCGCGGGTGACACTGGAGGAGAGCTGTGACCAGGGTGCTCATCGTGGAGGACGAGGAGTCCTTCGCCGATCCGCTCGCCTTCCTGCTGCGCAAGGAGGGGTTCACCGCGGCCCTCGCGGCCACCGGCCAGGAGGCGCTGGAGGAGTTCGACCGCAACGGCGCCGACATCGTGCTGCTCGACCTGATGCTGCCCGGCATGAGCGGCACCGACGTGTGCAAGCAGCTGCGCCAGCGCTCCGCCGTCCCCGTGATCATGGTGACCGCGCGCGACAGCGAGATCGACAAGGTCGTGGGCCTCGAGCTCGGCGCCGACGACTACGTCACCAAGCCCTACTCGGCCCGCGAGCTCATCGCCCGCATCCGCGCCGTGCTGCGCCGCGGCGGCGAGTCCGAGGACCTGCTGCCGCAGATCCTGGAGGCCGGCCCGGTCCGCATGGACGTGGAGCGCCACGTCGTGACCGTCGGCGGCGGCGACATCAGCCTCCCGCTCAAGGAGTTCGACCTCCTCGAGTACCTCCTGCGCAACGTCGGCCGCGTCCTGACCAGGGGCCAGCTGATCGACCGCGTGTGGGGAGCCGACTACGTGGGCGACACGAAAACGCTGGACGTGCACGTCAAACGGCTCCGTTCGAAGATCGAACCCGACCCGTCGGCACCGCGCCACCTGGTGACCGTCAGGGGTCTCGGTTACAAGTTCGAGTCCTGACGGACACGACCAGGTACCGTTTCGGGCGTGCGCCTGGGCGTTCTAGACGTGGGTTCCAACACCGTCCACCTCCTCGTGGTGGACGCGCATCGTGGTGCCCACCCCATCCCGACGACGTCCGAGAAGACGATCCTGCGTCTGGCGGAGCAGCTGGACGCCAAGGGTCAGCTCTCCAAAGCAGGTGCTGACCAGCTGGTTCGTGCCGTGGCCGCCGCGAAGGCGTCGGCGGTGCGGTCCGGCTGCGAGGACCTGATGGCGTTCGCGACCTCGGCCGTGCGCGAGGCGGGCAACTCCGCCGAAGTGCTCGACCGGGTGCGCACCGAGACCGGCGTGGACCTCAAGGTCCTGTCGGGCGAGGACGAGGCGAAGTACACCTTCCTCGCGGTCCGCCGCTGGTACGGCTGGTCCGCGGGCAAGCTGCTGTCCCTCGACATCGGCGGCGGCTCCCTGGAGCTCGCCATCGGCCGTGACGAGAACCCCGATCTGGCCTTCTCCGTGCCCCTGGGCGCGGGCCGGCTCACCAGGACCCGGTTCAAGAAGGACCCGCCCCGGCGCTCGGAGGTCCGCGAGACCACCGACTGGCTCGCCGACCAGCTCGCGCCCGTGGCGCGGAAGCTGAAACGCGCGGGGGAACCCGATCGGGTGGTTGCGACCTCAAAAACTTTCCGAACGCTGGCGCGGCTCACCGGGGCCGCGCCATCGTCTGCCGGGCCCAGGGCACGCCGAGTGCTCACCGACGCGGGCCTGCGGCAGCTGATCGCGTTCATCTCCCGGATGTCGGCCGGTGACCTCGCCGAGCTGGAGGGCGTGAGCACTTCGCGCGCACACCAGCTCCTGGCGGGCGCGCTGGTCGCGGAGGCAACGATGCGAGCCCTGTCACTCACGCAGCTGGAGATTTGCCCGTGGGCGCTCCGGGAGGGTGTCATCCTCAGGCGGCTGGACCACACTGATGGGACGGACCAGAGCGATACTGGACGGACTGGACAGTCCGGGGCACGGTGGAGTTGATGAGTCGAGAGAGCGGATCGGACCAGACGCAGCGCACCGTCGCTGAGCTGCTCGCCCAGTACGGGGGCAGCGCAGAGAGTGCGCCACGTCGGCGACGCCGCCGTGCTGAAGACGACTCGGAAGACGTCCAGCAGCCGGAGACCGCCCCCCAGACGATCATCGAGCGGGTCCTGTCCGACAGCGGCCGGCTGATGGCGATCCGCGACGACGCCGTGCCCCCGGCCGGCCGTCGCGCGGCACCCGAACCCCCGGCAGCCCCGCCCGCGGTGAACGAGCGCACGGCCTACCAGCCGAAGCCGCCCGTCCCCCCGGCCGCGCAGCCGCCGCAGGTCCGCAGACCGGCACCGACGCCACCGCCCGCCGCGGCGGAGCAGACGCGGCAGGTGCCGCAGGTCCGCGACCAGCCGTCGCGCTCCGACCTGCCGCGCCCGGACGTGGCCCGCGCCGACGCGCCGTCGCGGTCGGACCTGTCCCGGCCCGACCTGTCGCGTCCCGACCTGCCGCGCCCGGACGCCGTGAGCTCGCGCCTCGACAGCGGCTCGCCGTCGCGCACGAACATCGTGCGGCCGACGCCGCCGCAGGTGAAGATGCCGACCCCGGCGCCCAAGCCCGGCATGCCCCCGCGCGAGGCGATGACCGAGCAGCTCCCGCGCATCCCGGCGAAGGCGCCGGTCGACAAGATCGCCGGGCTCGAGACCGAGTCCGTGCTGATCGTGCCGCCGGCCCCGCCGAAGCTGCCGGAGCCGCTGCCGAACAACCAGCCCGACGCGTGGTTCGGCGACGACGACGACCCGGCCGCCAGGACCGTGCTGTCGATGCCGCCCATGGAGTCGACCGCGGCCCACCCCGGCCCGTACGTGGACGACGACTCGCAGGAGTACGCCGCCTACCGCGCCGAGGACGACTACCTCGCGGACGAGGAGACCGAGGAGGACGACGACGAGGGCCCCGCGGGCCTCGACGACGTCGCCGAGGCCGACGACGACCCCGACGCGGGCCCCCAGCGCTCGGCCGGCAAGGAATGGCTGATCATGATCGGCCAGCTCGCCGTCGGCGTGCTCGGCGGCGCGGGCCTGTGGCTCGCGTTCAACTACCTGTGGCGCGCGGTCCCGGCCGCCGCGCTGGTGGTCGCGCTGGCGGTGACCGTGGGCCTGGTGCTGCTGGTGCGCAAGATCCGCAGGGCGGACGACCTGCAGACCACCGTCCTGGCCGTGCTCGTGGGCCTCATCGTGACAGTCTCACCAGCGGCGATGCTGCTGGTGAAGAGTTGACCGCCCGCATCCCGGTCGGGCTCTCGACGGCGTCGGTCTACCCGCAGCCCGCCGGAGCGGCGTTCGACATGGCCTCCGACCTGGGCTACGACGGCGTGGAACTGATGGTGTGGGCCGACCCGGTGTCGCAGGACGTCCGGGCGGTCGGCCGCCTGTCGGCCCGCTCGGGCATGCCGGTCCTTGCCGTGCACGCCCCGTGCCTGCTGATCTCGCAACGGGTCTGGTCCCCGGACCCGTCCGAACGCCTGCGCCGGGCGGTGGAGGCGGCAGGCGAGCTGAACGCCCCGACCGTGGTCCTGCACCCGCCGTTCCGCTGGCAGCGCAAGTACGCGGACGGCTTCGCGGACCTGGTCGCGTCCCTGGAGGACGAGAGCGGCACAGCGATCGCGGTGGAGAACATGTTCCCGGTCCGCCGCCCCCTGGGCAGGGGCCGCTCGGTGGAGATGAACGCCTTCAAGCCCTCCGTGGACCCCACCGACGTGGGCCACCGCAACTACACCCTCGACCTCTCGCACTCGGCCGCGGCCCACATGGACGCGCTGGAACTGGCCAAGCGCATGGGCGAGGGCCTGCGCCACGTCCACCTGGCGGACGGCTCCGGCGCCCCGAAGGACGAGCACATGATCCCGGGCCGGGGCACCCAGCCCTGCGCGGAACTGTGCGAGCAGCTGGCGAGGGGCGCCTTCGACGGCCAGGTCGTGCTGGAGGTCAACACCCGCCGCGCCGCGTCCCCGGCCGCCCGGCGGGAGATGCTGGCGGAGGCGCTGCTGTTCGCCCGCCTGCACCTGGACTGGCCCGCGCAGGGCCGCCCGGGCGAGCCGCGGCCCGGCCTGTCGAGCTGACGACCGACGCCGCACGACCACACCCGGACCCGCCGGACCCGGCAACTCCCCGCACCCCGCCCCCGGTGAGTCGACCGGCGAGTTAGGGTTCCGGGTGTGAACCCGCTGCGGGCGTTGATCATGGCCGCGTCTCGCAACGAGACGGTCCACCACCTCGTCGCCACCGCCCCCATCAGCAGAGACGTGGTGAAGCGCTTCGTAGCCGGCGAGACCACGCGGTCCGCCGTCGAAGCGGTGCGCGCGCTCGGCCTCCCGGTGACCCTCGACCACCTGGGCGAGGACGTCACCACGCGGGCCCAGGCCGAGAAGACGGTCCAGGCCTACCTGGAGCTCCTCGACGCCCTCCACGCGGCGGGCCTGGCCCGGAACGCCGAGGTCAGCGTCAAGCTCTCGGCGGTCGGGCAGACGCTGGACGAGTCGCGGGCCCTGACGAACGCGAGCCGGATCTGCGCGGCCGCGGAGCAGTGCGGCACGACGGTGACCCTCGACATGGAGGACCACACCACCACCGACTCCACCCTCCGCGTCCTGCACGAGCTGCGCCGGACGTGGCCGTGGGTGGGCGCGGTGCTGCAGTCGTACCTGCACCGCACGCTCGACGACTGCGAGCAGCTCTCCGGGCCGGGCTCGCGGGTCCGGCTCGTCAAGGGGGCCTACGCCGAGCCGCCCGAGGTCGCGATCCAGGACCCGCACGAGGTCGACCTCAACTACGTGCGGTGCGCGAACGTGCTGCTCGCGGGCGAGGGGTACCCGATGTTCGCCACGCACGACCCCCGCCTGATCGAGATCATCGGGGAGAGGGCACGCTGGTATGACAAAACGGAGTTCGAGTACCAGATGCTCTACGGCATCCGGCCCGAGGAGCAGAAGCGCCTCGGCACTCGGGTCTACGTCCCCTACGGCGAGCAGTGGTACGGATATCTGATGCGGCGACTTGCGGAACGGCCTGCCAACGTGACTTTCTTCCTGCGGTCGCTGGCCAGCCGCTCATGACCTTCTCGAAGTCCAGCGCGGTCCGGTCCCTCGGTGACGGAACGTTCACGGCGTCCCTGCCCGCCGAGTGGACCGTCGGGCCCAAACCCCACGGCGGCTTCCTGCTGGCCGTGATGACGCGGGCGGCCGCCCAGGTCGCGAACGGCGACCCGCTCGCGGTGTCCGCGCAGTTCCTGCGGGCGCCCGAGGTCGGCCCGGTGCTGATCAGGACCGACGTGCGCAAGTCGGGGCGGACGGCGACCGTCGTCGCGGTGGCGCTGGAGCAGCGCGGCCAGGTGTGCGTCGAGGCCTCGGTGACGACGGGGCGCATCCCCGAGCACCGCGCCGACTACGCGAACCTGCCGGCGATGCCCGCCGCGCCGCCGCCCGGTGCGGTGGAGATGGCGACGTTCCCGAGCGGGGGCGCCTACAAGGTCGGCGCGCTCTGCGACCTGCGGGTGGACCGGGAGAGCGCGAGCTTCCTCGACCGCCGCACGGACGGGCCGCTGACGCTCAAGCTGTGGGCGCGGCCCCTCGACGAGCAGCCGGACCCCTACTTCGCGCTGCTCGCGGGCGACCTGTCGATGCCGGTGACGTTCAACCTCGGCCGCTTCGGCTGGTCGCCGACGGTGCAGCTGACGGCGTTGCTGCGGGCCCGGCCCGCGCCGGGGTGGCTGCGGCTGCACGTCACCTGCCAGGCGGTGCACGGGCAGTGGTTCGACGAGGACGCCACGGTGATCGACTCGGCGGGGCGGCTCGTGTGCCAGGCGCGGCAGCTGGCGTTGACGCCCGCGGTGTGAGCCCTGTGTGAGACTTGTCCGATGACGAAGATCGCGGTCCTCGGCGCGGGCAAGATCGGTGAGGCGCTGCTGTCCGGGCTCCTGCAGGGCGGCCGCGCGGCCGCCGACCTGATGTTCACGGAGAAGCACGAGTCCCGGGCGCGCTCGCTCACCGAGCAGTACGGGTTCGAGGCCGTCACGGTCGCGGGCGCGGCCGAGAAGGCCGACGTGCTCGTCGTGGCGGTCAAGCCGCAGGACATCGAGCCGCTGCTCGCCGAGCTGAAGCCGGCGATCAAGCCCGGCGCGCTCGTCGTCTCGCTCTGCGCGGGCCTGCCGACGGCGCTGTTCGAGCGCAGGCTGCCCGAGGGCACGCCGGTGGTGCGGGTCATGCCCAACACGCCGATGGTCGTCGGCGCGGCCATGAGCGCCGTCTCCGGCGGCTCCAACGCCACGCCGGAGCACCTGGAGGTCGTCGAGGAGCTCCTCTCGACCGTCGGCAAGGTCGCGGTCGTGCCGGAGTCGCAGCAGGACGCCGTCACGGCGCTGTCCGGCTCGGGTCCCGCGTACTTCTTCTTCCTGGTCGAGGCGATGATCGACGCGGGCATCCTGCTCGGCATCCCGCGCGACCTGGCCTCGCAGCTCATCATCCAGTCCGCGGTGGGCGCGGCGACGATGCTCGACGAGGGCTCGAGCCACCCCGTCATCCTGCGCGAGGCGGTCACGTCGCCCGCCGGCACCACGATCATGGCGATTCGCGAGCTGGAGAAGCACGGCGTCCGCGCGGCCCTGCTGGCGGCCATCGAGTCGGCCCGCGACAGGTCCGTCGAACTGGGCCGGCAGCACGAGGACTGACCACGTCGGGGGCACCGGCCCCACTTGGACGTCGCAGGAGTCACACGAGTCCCGCTACTCTCAAGGGCAGCACGTGCGTGTCGATCCGTCGGTGGGGAAGACCGGCGGCACGACACGTGTCTAAGGATGCGGTGATTCATGCCTGCGAAGGAGAACGAACGAACAGGTCTCGCTCAGGTGCAGTTCCTGACCGTGGCCGAAGTGGCCTCGATGATGCGGGTCTCGAAGATGACCGTGTACCGGTTGGTGCACTCCGGAGAACTGCCCGCGGTGCGGGTCGGCAAGTCGTTCCGGGTGCCCGAGAAAGCGGTGCACGCCTACCTCGAGAACGCGTACTTCGACGCCGGCTAGAAGGCTGCTGAAGGCTGGCGAACCCCGCCGGGTAGACTGGTAGGCCGATCGTGCTTACCGGCGCGCCGTGCTTGACACGGCCAAGGCTGGGGCGCGCCAGTCAAAGCAACGTCTAGAGCTAAGGAACCCGCATGGGCTCGGTCATCAAGAAGCGCCGCAAGCGCATGTCGAAGAAGAAGCACCGCAAGCTGCTGCGCAAGAGCAGGGTCCAGCGC
>NZ_JBHXCW010000085.1:0-30387 GCF_042725365.1 Lentzea sp. NPDC060358
CCGTAGACCAGCTCGACCACACCCGTTCCGAAGGCCCTGGTGCTCCTGAGCGCCAGGGCCTTCGGCCGCTGGAAGAACGGCGTGCCGGCGCCGAGCGCGACCGGGTTGAGGTAGAGCCGGACCTCGTCGATCAGGTCGTGCTCGAAGAACGTCCCCACGAGCTGCGCGCCGCCGACCATGCTGTCGCCGGGCAGCGCCCGGATCTCCTCCGGCACGACCTCGCGCTTCACGGTGGTGTGCCACTCGGTGGTCTCGAGCGTCCGCGAGTAGACGATCTTCGGCATCTCCCGCCAGATCCGGCCGAAGTCGTGCATCGGCTTCGGCCACCCGGGGTGGGAGCCGGTGTGCGGCCAGGCTTCGAGCATCGTCTCGTGGTTGCGGCGGCCGTCGATGAACCTGTCCATCCGGGCGAGCCCGGTGTTGAAGTGCTCGTGCAGCTCGTCGTCGACGACGTGCCAGCTGATGTCGTGGCCGGGTCCCTCCATGAACCCGTCCAGCGAGATCGACGCCATGGTGATGATCATCCGTGCAACCTCCGGTATTCCGCGGCGGCGCCGGGGTGCAGGGGCACCTCGCCCGTGTCGATCAGGCTGCGCACGTCGAGGTACTGGGTGCCGAGAGCCTGCTGCGGCACGAGTTGCGCAGCCTTGCCCACGAGCAGCCGCACGACGGCGCTCGCGTAGTCGTCGCTCATGTCCGGCCGGCACACCAGCAGGTTCGGCGTGCCGATCGTGGGGACGTCGACCGGTGATCCGTAGACGCCCGTGCGGATCTCGACGCGCTCGTAGACCTTGCCGTGCTCCCGGCGCAGCTTCGGCAGGAACGTGTCGAGCGGCAGGAGCCTGATGCCGCTGGCCTTGTCGAGCTCCGGGGTCGGGACGCCGCCGGACCACAGCAGTGCCGCGATCTCGCCCGCCTGCAACGCGTCGATGGCGTTGCGCAACGGGTAGTGCTCCTCCCGCACTCCCAGCGCGAGCCTCTCGCCCTGCAGGGCGGCACCGGACCCGGCGGCACCGAGCGACACCGGTGTGCCGGCCAGGTCCGCGGCCGACCGGTACGGCGAGTCCTGCAACACCACGAGCTGCAGGTAGTTCTCGTAGACACGGCCCAGGGAAACCAGGCCGGACTCCCTGTGCGCGCTGTCGCTCAACGTCAGCGCCAGGTCGGCGGTGCCGTCCCGGAGGTGCCGGAGGTTGTCGGCGCTGCCGCCGGTCTGGACGGGCGTGATCGTCAGCGGGCCGGTGGCGAGCCGGGAGAGCAGGGCGGCGAAGTCGTTGTAGAAGCCGCCGGGTTCGCCGCCCGCGATCCGCAGGATGCCGCTGGGTTCGCCGGTCCCGCACGCGGTGAGGGCCAAGGCGCCGAGGAGGAACGTCCTCCGCTTCACAGCAGCGGCTCCCTCGGCAGCTCGACGGTGACCACCAGGCCGTGGTCGCTGCGCAGTTCCAGCGTCCCGTTGTGGGTCGTGACGATCCGTTCGGCGATGGCGAGGCCCAGGCCGGTGCCGCGCTGCGTGCCGTCGCCGCGCCAGAAGCGTTCCGTGGCACGTTCCAGGTCCTCTGTGGACATACCGGGACCGTTGTCGCGCACGGTCAGCGTCGCGCGGTCGCAGACCACGACGACCTCCGTCCCGCCGTACTTGATGGCGTTGTCCAGCAGCACGTCCAGCACCTGCGCGAGGTCCGACACCGCGCACTGCACGAGTCCGGGCGCCCGGTCGTCGACGGTGATCGTGACGTCGCGGGCCTGGGCCGCCGCGCGCCACGCGTCCACCCGGTCGTGCGCCACGACCTGGAGGTCGGCGACCTCGCGTTCGACGCCGCCCGCCGCGCGTTCGGTGGCGGTGCTCTCGGCCGACGCGAGGGCGAGCAGGCCGTCGAGCAGCGACTCCAGCCGTTCGACCTCGGTGAGCAGCGATCCGTTGCGCGGCAGCATGTCCACCCGCAGCCGCAGCGCCGCCATGGGGTTGCGCAGCTGGTGCGAGGCGTCGGCGATCAGCCGCCGCTGCTGGTCGGCGGCCTCGGCGACGGCGTCGGACATGCGGTTGAACGACTCCGACAACGCGCGCAGCTCGGCCGGTCCGGCGGTGTCGGCGACGTGCGTGCGCCGCTGCCCCTCCGCGACCGCCCGCACGCCGCGGTCGAGTTCCTTGAGCGGCCTGATCAGCCACCGGGACACGACCAGGGCCAGCAACACGCACGCGCAGGCGGCGAGCAGCGCGCCGGCCAGCACCAACGCCCACCGCCGCGCCACGTCCAGCGCCGCGACCTGCGTCGACGCCCGCAGCACCACGGCACCCGCGACCTTCGTGCCGGTGCCGACGGGACGCGCGAACAGCACGTCGCCACCGCTCCACGGCAGGACGGTCGGCACGGGCGCGGCGGGCTGGTTGCGCAGCGCGGCGTCGATCTGCGCGGACACGTCGGCGACCGTCATGCCCGACTCGACGACGGGCGCGCCGGCCGCGTCGACGACCACGACCTCCTCGCCGTAGACACGGGCGTAGCGCTCGGCCTCGGACACCACGACGTCGACGGGCAGCGTGGCGAACCGGTCCAGGTCGGCCGTGCGGCTGATGACGAACTGCTGGGTGCGCTCCGACGCCGTGCTCATCAGCAGCGGGAACGCGAACGCGGTCACGGCCGAGAGCGAGAAGAGCAGCAGCACCAACAGAAGCCGTTGCCGCATCTACTCACCGAGCCGGTAGCCGAAACCGCGGATCGTGTGCAGCAGCCCCGGCCGGTCGAGCTTGGCCCGCAACTGCGTGAGGTGCACGTCGAGCGTCCGCGACACCGCCACGAACGCGTTGCCCCACACCTCGTCCATCAGCTGCTGCCGGCTCACCGCCGTGCCCGGCCGGCGCGCCAGCACCGCCAGCACGTCGAACTCCTTGGTGGTCAACGAGATCTCCCGCCCGCCGACCACGACCTGGCGGCCCTGCAGGTCGATCTCCACATCGGACACCCGCACGACGTCACCGGACTCCTCCGGCCGCGCCGCGCTCCGGCGCGCCACCGCGTCGATGCGCGCCAGCAGCTCGGCCAGCCGCACCGGCTTGACGAGGTAGTCGTCCGCGCCGAGCCGCAGCCCCCGCACCACCGTGCGCTCGTCGCCGCGCGCGGTCAGCACGAGCACCGGCACCGGGTCGATCCTGCGGAGCTTGCGCAGCACCTCCAGGCCGTCCTGGTCGGGCAGGCCGAGGTCGAGCAGCACCACGTCGGCGTCGCGGTGGGCGATCAGCGCGTCGGCGCCCCGGCGCACGCGGGCAGGCCGGTGGCCGTTCGCCCGCAGCGCCTCCACCAGGGCGTCGGCGACACCGTCGTCGTCCTCGACCAGCAGCACCCGCATGGGAGCAGTATCGCCCCACAGGACCGTTTCCGGTGCGTGTCGACGCGCCTAAGCGACTGTAAAGAAGCCTCCGCCCAGGTTGTGAGGGGTGCCGGGCCGCCGTGATGGTGGCTGCCATGACAGTGGTTCAGGAGAAGGGCAGCGAACGCCGTGTGGTGGCGAACGTGCTGCGCGGGTCGGTCGGCAACCTCATCGAGTGGTACGACTGGTACGCCTACACCGCGTTCAGCATCTACTTCGCGGCCGCGTTCTTCCCCAAGGGAGACCAGACGGCGCAGCTGCTCAACACCGCCGCGGTGTTCGCGGTCGGCTTCCTCATGCGGCCGCTGGGCGGCTGGCTGCTCGGCCGGTACGCGGACCGGCGGGGGCGCCGGGCCGCGCTGACGTTGTCGGTCACGCTGATGGCGTTCGGGTCGCTGATCATCGCCCTGACGCCGTCGTACGCGTCCATCGGCGTGGCGGCGCCGGTCCTGCTGGTGCTGGCGCGGTTGCTGCAGGGGCTGTCGGTCGGCGGCGAGTACGCGACCTCGGCGACCTATCTGTCCGAAGTGGCCTCTCCGGCGCGGCGCGGGTTCTACTCCAGCTTCCAGTACGTGACGCTGACGGCGGGGCAGCTCATCGCGCTCGGCGTGCAGATCGTGCTGCAGCAGTTCCTGTCCAAGTCCGAGATGTCGGAGTGGGGCTGGCGGATCGCGTTCGTCATCGGTGCGACCGGGGCGATCGTCGTGATGTGGCTGCGGCGCGGCATGGACGAGTCGGCGAACTTCGAGAAGCAGGCGGCCGGCCGGGAGAAGGGCACGTTCAAGGCGCTCCTGAAGCACCCCAAGGAATGCCTGCTCGTCGTGGGGCTCACGCTCGGCGGCACGGTCGCGTTCTACACCTACACGACCTACCTGCAGAAGTTCATGGTGAACACCAGCGGCATCGACGCCGCCACGGTCAGCTGGATCAACTTCGCCGCGCTGCTCGTGTTCGTGGTGCTGCAACCGCTTGCGGGCGCGCTGTCCGACCGGATCGGGCGGCGTCCGCTGCTGCTCGGGTTCGGCGTGCTCGGCACGCTGGCCACCGTGCCGCTGCTGACGGCGCTGGCTAGGACGTCCGAGGCGGCCCCGGCGTTCCTGCTGATGCTCGGCGGGCTCGTGATCGTCACCGGGTACACCTCGATCAACGCCATCGTGAAGGCCGAGCTGTTCCCGACGAACATCCGGGCGCTCGGTGTCGGCCTGCCGTACGCGCTGACCGTGGCGATCTTCGGCGGCACGGCCGAGTACGTGGCGCTGTGGTTCAAGCAGGCGGGGATGGAGTCGGTGTTCTTCTACTACGTCGCCGGGTGCGTGCTGATCTCCCTGCTGGTGTACGGGTTCATGCGCGAGACGTCGAAGGACTCAGTCCTCGACCGAGATTAGGGCGGCGAGCGCGCTGGCCAGGTGCACGGGCCGGCGGTCGGTGGCGTGGCGGATCTGCGTGCGGCAGCTGAAGCCGTCCGCGACGACCAGCGCGTCCTCGTCGTCCCGCAACGCGGGCAGCAGGTCCTGCTCGGCGCACGCCATCGACACCTCGTAGTGGCCCTTCTCGAACCCGAAGTTGCCCGCGAGGCCGCAGCACCCCTCGACGACCCGCGCCTTCAGGCCCGCCTTCGCCAGCACGGCGCGGTCGGGCCCGAAGCCCAGCTCCGCGTACTGGTGGCAGTGCGTCTGCACGACGGCGTCCCGGCTGCCCCCGAGCTGCGGCAGGTCCGGCTCGACGTGTGCGGCGAACGTGCGGGTGGCCCGGGCGAGCGCGTGCACGTCCGGGTCGTCGGTCAGCTTCGGGGCCTCGGCGCTCAGGAACGCCGTGCAGCTCGGTTCCAGGCCGATCACCGGCACGCCCCGGCTGGTCCACGGGCGCAGCACGCGGGCCGTCCGCTCGACGACGCGGCGGGCCTTCGCGAGCTGGCCGGTCGAGTGCCACGTCAGTCCGCAGCAGACGTTGGCCGACGGCACCTCGACCCGGTTTCCCAGGTGCACCAGCACGGTCGCGGCGTCGAGGCCGATGCCCGGCTCGAAGAAGTTCGTGAACGTGTCGGGGAACAGCAGCACGGGATCGCCGGTGCCGGCCGGGTGCAGCTGCCGGACCAGCGGGGTGACCTGGGTGGGCAGCGGGCGCTGCGGGGTGAGGCCCGCGAGCCTGCCCAACCTCGCGGTGAACCGGGTGACCAGCCGGTACTTCAGCCACGTCGGCAGCCAGCCCATCGCGTAGTGCGACCGGGGCCGCAGCCTGCCCCTGTAGTGCTCGTGCAGGAACTCCGCCTTGTAGCTCGCCATGTCGACGTCGACCGGGCAGTCGCGCTTGCAGCCCTTGCACCCCAGGCAGAGGTCGAGCGCCTCGGCGACCTCCTCCGACCGCCAGCCGTCCTTGATCACGTCACCGGCGAGCATCTCGAACAGCAGGTGCGCGCGGCCGCGCGTGGAGTGCTTCTCCTCGCGGGTGACCCGGTAGCTGGGGCACATCACGCCACCCTGGGTGTTGAGGCACTTGCCCACGCCGACGCACCGGCGGGTGTCGCTCGCGAACTCGGCCCGCGTCGGGATCCTCGGCGGCGCGACGAGGACCCGCAGGTCGTCGTCGAGCGCGAGCGGGTCGACGATCCGGCCGGGGTTGAGCAGGTTGCCGGGGTCGAAGGCGCGCTTGAACTCCCCGAACGCCCGGATGGCCGCGGGCGGGTACATGCGGCTCAGCAGCTCGGACCGCGCCTGGCCGTCGCCGTGCTCGCCGGACAGGCTGCCGCCGTGGCTCACGACCAGGTCGGCGGCGTCCTGCAGGAACTCCCGGTAGCCGTGCGCCAGGTCGAAGTCGATGCGGACGTGCAGGCAGCCCTCGCCGTAGTGGCCGTAGGTGACGCCGCGCCGGCCGTGCCCGGCCAGCAGCTGGTCGAACTCGCGCAGGTAGGCGCCGAGGCGTTCGGGCGGGACGGCCGCGTCCTCCCAGCCCGACCAGGCCTCGCTGCCGTCGGCCATGCGGGTGGCGAGCCCGGCGCCGTCCTCGCGGATGCGCCACAGCGCCCGCTGGTGCGCCGGGTCGTGGATGGTCATCGAGTTCTTCGTGATCGCCGCGACGCGCTCGGGGTGGTCCTCGACCTCGACGAACAGCCAGCTGCGGCCCTCCGGCAGGTCGGGACGGGTCCGGACGCCGTGCGCGAGCGCCTCGTTCAGGCCCTCGATCGCCAGCGCGTCCTCGATCTGGACGACCTGGTCGGCGGCCTCGTAGGTGTCCGCGAAGCCGAGCACGACGAGGATCCGCCGTTCCGGCCTGCGCACCAGCTTGAGCTCCGCGCCCAGCAGCACCACGCAGGTGCCCTCGGTGCCGACGAGCTGCTGGGTGAGCGTCGGGGCGTCCAGCGCGTACCCGCTGACCCGGCGGCTCAGCGCGGGGAACCACGCCGGGTCGTGCGCCGGCAGGGCCAGCTCGGGCGGGTCCGTCGTGTCGAACCTGCGGCCGTCGACCGTCAGCACGCTCAGGTTCGCGACGTTCTCGCTGGTCTTGCCCCACTTCACCGAATGGGCGCCGCACGCGTTGTTGCCGATCATCCCGCCGATCGTGCAGCGCGAGTGCGTGGACGGGTCCGGCCCGAACAGGTACTCGCCCGCGCTCGCGTTGATCCGGTCGAGCACCGCGCCCGGCTGCGCGAACGCCCGGTCGCCGCTGATCTCGAACGAGGTCAGGTACCGGCTGAAGTCGATCACCAGCCCGGTGCCGCAGGCGTTGCCCGCGATGGACGTCCCCGCTCCGCGGCTGGTGATCGGCACCCGGTGCTCGGCGGCCAGCGCGACGGCCGCGGCCACGGCGTCCGTCGTGCGTGGACGGACGACGACCCGCGGCACGTGCCGGTAGTTCGAGGCGTCCGCCGAGTACAGGGCGCGGCTCGCCGGGTCGTCGAGGACGTCGCCGTCCACCTCGCGGCGGAGCTGGTCGAGGAAGGCCCGCATCACCCGATCATGCCTGCCCGGATGTGACATGGCTCCGCCGATGCCGGACTACCTGCCGGTAGCCGATAGCCTCACCCGGTCAACCAGCAGCGATCGCAGGGAGAGCTAGTGAGCCGGTCCGTTCTCGTCACCGGAGGCAACCGCGGTATCGGACTCGCCATCGCGCAGGCGTTCGCGGCGCAGGGCGACAAGGTCGCGGTGACGCACCGCGGGTCCGGCGCTCCCGAGGGCCTGCTCGGCGTGAAGTGCGACGTGACGAACGCGGAGGAGATCGACGCGGCGTTCACCGAGGTCGAGGCCGCCCACGGGCCCGTCGAGGTGCTCGTCTGCAACGCCGGCATGACGCAGGACACCCTGCTGCTGCGGATGAGCGAGGAGCAGTTCACCTCCGTCGTCGACGCGAACCTCACCGGCGCGTTCCGCTTCGCCCAGCGCGCCTCGCGCGGCATGCTGCGCAAGAAGTTCGGCCGCATCGTCTTCATCTCGTCGGTCGTCGGCCTCACCGGTGGCGCCGGCCAGGTCAACTACGCCGCGTCCAAGGCGGGCATGGTCGGCATGGCGCGCTCGATCGCGCTGGAGCTGGGCTCGCGCAACATCACCGCCAACGTCGTCGCGCCGGGCTTCATCACCACGGACATGACGAACGAGCTGCCCGAGGCCGTCCGCGAGGCCGCGCTGAAGCAGATCCCCGCGGGCCGCTACGGCGCGGCCGAGGAGATCGCGCGCGCCGTCACGTTCCTCGCCGCCACCGAGTCGGGCTACGTCAACGGTGCCGTGCTGCCGGTCGACGGCGGCCTCGGCATGGGCCACTGAAGTTTTTCGTTCTCGTTCTTTCTCGGGAAAGGGTTGGACCAAGTGACCGGACTGCTCGAAGGCAAGCGACTGCTGATCACCGGTGTGATCACCGACGCGTCGATCGCCTTCCACGTCGCGCGCGTCGCCCAGGAGCAGGGCGCCGAGGTCGTGCTGACCGGGTTCGGCCGGATGAGCCTCGTGCAGCGCATCGCCCAGCGCCTGCCCAAGCCCGCGCCGGTGGTCGAGCTCGACGTGCAGAACCAGGAGCACCTGGACACGCTGGCCGAGCGCGTCGGTGAGCACGTCGACGGTCTCGACGGCGTCGTGCACGCCATCGGCTTCGCGCCGCAGAGCTGCCTCGGCGCGCCGTTCATGGACGCGCCGTGGGAGGACGTCTCCGTCGCGATGCACGTGTCGGCGTACTCGTACAAGGCGCTGGTGCAGGCCGTGCGCCCGATGCTGTCGCACGGCTCGTCGGTCGTCGGTCTCGACTTCGACGCCCGTCAGGCGTGGCCCGCCTACAACTGGATGGGCGCGGCGAAGGCGGCGTTCGAGTCGATCAACCGCTACATGGCGCGCGACCTCGGCCCGGACGGCATCCGCGTGAACCTGATCTCGGCCGGTCCGGTGCGCACGATGGCCGCGAAGTCCATCCCGGGCTTCGGCGAGCTGGAGAAGATGTGGGGCGAGAAGGCCCCGCTGTCGTGGGACGTCGACGACCCGACGCCGGTCGCGAAGTCGGTGTGCGGCTTGCTGTCCGACTGGTTCCCGGCCACCACGGGCTCGATGGTGTTCGTCGACGGCGGCGTGCACTTCCTCGGTCTCTGAGGTCACATCGGTTCGTCGTGTGGGGCGCGGGGGCGTCTGATTGGATGGAGCGGTGAGTTTCGATGCGCTGCTCTGGCTGTCGTTCGGCGGCCCAGAAGGTCCTGAGGACGTCCGCCCCTTTCTCGAGAACGTGGTGCGCGGACGTGGCGTGCCGCCGGAGCGGCTGGACGAGGTCGAGGCCCACTACCAGCACTTCGGCGGCGTGTCGCCGATCAACCGGCTGAACCAGGACGCGATCGAGGCCGTCCGCGCCACCGGGTTCGAGCTGCCGATCTACTTCGGCAACCGCAACTGGCACCCCATGGTCGAGGACACCGTCGCGCAGATGAAGGCCGACGGCGTGCAGCGCGCGCTGGTGTTCCCGACGAGCGCGTACGGCGGCTACTCCGCGTGCCGCCAGTACGACGAGGACATCGTGCGGGCGCTGCAGGCCGTGCCCGGCGGCCCCGAACTGGTGAAGCTGCGCCAGTTCTTCGACCACCCGCTCTTCATCTCGGCGTTCGCCGACGGCGTCCGTGCCGCGGCCGAGTCCCTGACCGGCGCCTACCGGCTCGTCTTCACCGCGCACTCGGTGCCGGTGTCCGCCGACAAGGCCGCCGGACCGCCCGAGGAGGGCGGCTACCGCTACTCGCGCCAGGTCGTCGAGGCGTCGCGCCTGGTCGCCGCCGAGCTGGGCGTGACGGAGTACGACGTCGTGTGGCAGTCGCGGTCGGGCCCGCCGCAGATCCCGTGGCTGGAGCCGGACGTCGTCGACCACATCGACGCGCTGCACGCCAAGGGCGTCACCGGTGTCGTCGTGTGCCCGATCGGGTTCGTGTCCGACCACCTCGAGGTGGTGTGGGACCTCGACACCGAGGCCCGTGAGCGCGCCGCCGAGCTGGGCATGGAGTTCGCCCGCGCCGCCACGCCGAACGCCGACCCGCGCTTCGCCGAGCTCGTGGTCGAGCTGGTTGCCGAGCACACCGCCGGCGCCCCCGTGCGGAAGCTGTCGTCGTTCACGTCGGCCGGGTGCACGGTCAACGGTGCACCGTGCGCGCCGCTGTGCTGCGAGCCGGTCAAGAGGCCCGTGCGCGCCTGACGTCCTGTCCTGCTCGCGTCCACTGCGGACAGTGGGCGCGAGCGGTCGGAACGCCCGAAGCTGGCGGCCGCGGGCGCTCGGGTCAGTGCCGGCCCGCGCCGCTGTCCGCCAGCACCCGCACGGCCTCGTCGACCGCCGCGCACCGCGCCCGCCGCACCGCCTCCGACACCGGCCGCAGCGCGTCGGTGCGCGCCGTCATCGCCGACGCCGACACGGCGCCGCCGGGGGAGTCGGACCTGGCCACGGACAGGATCGCGTCGACCTCGGCCGCGCGCTGCAGCACCCGCAGGCAGCGGGGCGGCATGGCGTCCGGCCAGGGCAGGGCCGAGTTCGCGGCGGCCAGGTCGGTGATCTCCTTGCGCACGTTCGGGCGGTGCTTGGCCACGTCGAGAGCGGCCAGGGCCGCCGTCGCCTCGCGCAGGGCCGCGCCCAGGCCGTGCTCGGCCTCGCCGATCGGGATGTGCTCCAGGCCGTTGGACGACGGCAGGTCGAACACCGTCCAGCGCATCACGCCGTCCGCCACGATCTTCGGCACCAGTCCCACGTGCACGGACGGGATCACCAGCGCCTCGCCGGAGCGGAGCGCGCACGTCGCGAGGGGACCCTTTCCGCCGAGGCCGCGCACGTCGCCCGGTACGGGCAGCACGAGGCGTGCGGAGGTCGCGCCCGCACGCCGCAGGGCGGCCAGCAGCAGCGCGGGGCCCACAGGGGCCTCGTCGGGACCGGGGAGGTCGAGCGCCGTGGCGGTGCCGTCGTCGTCGGCCACCACCTCGTGCTGCTCGGCCCACGTGTGCAGGGCGTCGAGGACGTCGTCGGCGGCGGCCAGACCGTGCAGCCATCCCGACGTCCACACGACCAGCGTGGCACTCGCACAGGACACGCGACGAGATTACGTGGCCCTGCCCCGGAAGTCCCACCCGGTGTGCCCGATCCGAGACGTCTAGTCGGCTGAACCGATGTGCTTCTCGAGAAGGGTGCGGAACGAGGTCATGTCCTCATCGGACGCGAAGGCCCGGTGCGGCACCGAGAGCGACCCCGCGCCCTCGTCCAGCGTCTGCAGCACGAAGCCCTGCTTCGTCTCGGTCCAGCCCGGCAGCTCCTCCCACGAGATCTCCTCGCGCACGGAGTTGCCCACGGCCATCCGGAACGACTGGTCGTCCGCGCTGCCGACCACGGTGCGGCTGATCATCTCGTCCGACGAGAAGCGCCACCACACCGCGACCGGCTCCATCAGCCCGATCACCAGCGCGCACACCAGGCCGAACAGCGCGACGAACACCATGTCGTCGAAGCCGGCCAGCAGCACGACCGAGATCGCGGCGAACGCGAGGGCGAACCACGGCGCCCACCGGACCATCGGCACCATCGCGCGCAGGCTGGCCCGCCAGTCCGCGGGGGAGGGCGCCCAGTTGAAGTCGACAGAGTTGCTCATAGCGCCCCGCATTCTGCTGCACGGCGACGGGCCGCATCCGGGGGATGACGAAAACAGGACCTCCGCACACCGAGGCGCGGGGCGGTTCGCTCACGGCGTACAGCGCTACGGCACCGAGGTGCCCGTCCTGCTGTGGGCATGCGGAAGGCGGGTGTTCGGCATCTGTTTCCTGCGTTTCGCCGGTGTGCGGGCTCGTGGGCCGCGGAAAACGCGGATCCCGCACGGTGCCCGGGGTGTCGGGGCTGGAGTCGCTCCACGTCGACGGGTCCGGCTTCGGTGCGTAGCGTCGTCGGCGTGACCCAGAACCTGGCCCGCACGGCGGGCGAACTGCGCGCCGCCGGGCACCTGCCGCGCGGCGTCAAGACCGAGATCAGGGAGAACCTCCTCGCGGCGTTGCGCGAAGGACGCAACCCGTGGCCGGGCATCGTCGGTTTCGACCGCACGGTGCTGCCGCAGCTGGAGCGCGCGCTCCTGGCCGGGCACGACGTCGTCCTGCTCGGCGAGCGCGGGCAGGGCAAGACCCGCCTGCTGCGCACCCTGGTCTCCCTGCTCGACGAGTGGACGCCCGTCATCGAGGGCTCCGAGCTGGGCGAGCACCCGCTCGACCCGATCACGCCCGAGTCCCGCAGGCGCGCCGCCGAACTCGGCGACGACCTGCCGGTGGTGTGGCGGCACCGCGACGAGCGCTACGCCGAGAAGCTCGCGACGCCCGACACCTCGGTCGGCGACCTGGTCGGCGACGTCGACCCGGTGAAGGTCGCCGAGGGGCGTTCGCTCGGCGACCCGGAGACGATCCACTACGGCCTGCTCCCGCGCTCCCACCGCGGCATCATCGCCATCAACGAGCTGCCCGACCTGGCCGAGCGCATCCAGGTCGCGCTGCTGAACGTCATGGAGGAACGCGACATCCAGGTCCGCGGCTACACGCTGCGGCTCCCGCTCGACGTGCTGCTCGTCGCCACCGCGAACCCCGAGGACTACACCAACCGCGGCCGCATCATCACGCCGCTCAAGGACCGCTTCGGCGCCGAGGTCCGCACGCACTACCCGCTCGAGGTCGACGCCGAGGTGGACATGGTCCGCCAGGAGGCCGAGCTCGTCGCGGAGGTGGGCGACCACCTGCTGGAGATCATCGCCCGGTTCGTGCGGCACCTGCGCGAGTCGTCGTCGATCGACCAGCGCTCCGGCGTGTCGGCGCGGTTCGCGATCGCGGCGGCGGAAACCGTCGCCGCCTCGGCGCTGCGCCGGTCCGCGCTGATCGGCGAGACGCCCGCGATCGCCCGCCCGATCGACCTGGAGTCGGTGCCGGACGTGCTGCGCGGCAAGCTCGAGTTCGAGGCGGGCGAGGAGGGCCGCGAGGAAGAGGTCCTCGTGCACCTGCTGCGCCGCTCGATCGCCGACACCGCGCGCGCCCGGCTCGCGGGGCTCAACCTCCGCGCCCTCGCCGAGGTCGTGGCCGACGGCCACCCGGTCGCGACCGGCGACCGCGTCCACGCGGGCGACCTGCTGGCCGCGCTGCCGGAGCTGCCGATCCTGCACGAGGTCGCGGCACGGCTGGGCGCGGGCCCGAAGGACCCCGTCGGCCGCATCGCCTCCGCGGTGGAGCTGGCCCTCGAGTCGCTCTACCTGACTCGCAACCTGTCGAAGGACACCTCCTCCGACGACGACCGATCGGTGTACGGATGAGATATCGCTACGGACGCTGGGGTGGTGGCGCCGATCCGCTGGCGCCACCGGTCGACCTCCGCGCGGCCGTCGACGAGCTCGGCCGCGAGATCATGGAGGGCGCGTCCCCGAACTCCGCGCTGCGCGAACTGCTGCGGCGCGGCGTCGACGGCACCCGCGGCCTCGACGACCTGACGTCGCGGCTGTGGCAGCGGCGGTCCTCCATCCAGCGCCGGCACCGCCTCGACGGCACGCTGACCGAGGTCCGGCAGCTGCTCGACAAGGCCCTGGAGGCCGAACGCCGCGCGCTGTTCCCGGACCCGTCCGACGACGCGCGCTTCCGCGAGGCCCAGCTCGACGCCCTGCCACCGGGCACGGCGGCGGCCGTGCAGGAGCTCTCCTCCTACGACTGGCGGTCGCGGGAGGCCCGCGAGGCGTTCGAGCAGATCCGCGACCTGCTCGGCCGCGAACTGCTGGACCAGCGCTTCCAGGGCATGAAGAACGCGCTGTCCAACGTGGACTCCGCGGACGTCGAGCGGATCCAGCGGATGCTGCGCGACCTCAACGCGCTGCTGGAGGCGCACGCCGCCGGCGCCCCGGACACACCGCGCCGGTTCGACGAGTTCATGCGCAAGCACGGCGACTTCTTCCCGGAGAACCCGCGCAACGTCGACGAGCTCATCGACGCGCTCGCGGCCCGGTCGGCCGCGGCGCAGCGCATGATGAACTCGATGACCGACGAGCAGCGCGCCGAGCTGTCCGCGTTGTCGCAGCAGGCCTTCGGCGGCATCGGCTCGCAGCTGTCCACCCTGGACTCGCTGCTGCAACGCCTGCGCCCCGGCGAGGACTGGACGTCGTCCGCGCGGTTCCGCGGCCAGGACCCGCTGGGCCTGGGCGAGGGCGCGCAGGCCATGGCGGACCTGGCCGAGCTGGACGCGCTGGCCGAACAGCTCTCGCAGTCCTACCCCGGCGCCCGCCTGGAGGACATCGACCTGGAGGCCCTCGAACGGCAGCTGGGCGAGTCGGCCTCGGTCGACGCGCGCCGGCTGGCCGACCTCGAGAAGGCCCTGCGCCAGCAGAACATCCTCGAACGCGCGCCGGACGGCTCGCTGCGCCTGACCCCGAAGGCGTTGCGGCGCCTGGGGGAGACCGCCCTGCGCGGTGTCGTCGACCAGCTGCGCTCGTCGCAGGGCTCGCGGGAGACGACGTCGGCGGGCGCGGCGGGCGAGCTGATGGGCTCGACCCGGCCGTGGCAGTTCGGCGACACCGAACCGTGGGACGTGCCCCGGACCCTGCGCAACGCCGTGCTGCGCTCGGGCGCGATGTCCCTCGACGTCGTCGACCTCGAGGTGTCCGAGACGGAACACCGCACGCGTGCGGCCGTCGCGTTGTGCGTGGACACCTCCTGGTCGATGGTGCAGGACGGTCGTTGGGTGCCGATGAAGCGCACGGCCCTGGCGCTGCACCACCTGGTGCGCACCCGGTTCCGGACGGACGCGCTGCAGCTGGTGACGTTCGGCCGCTACGCCGAAGCCGTGGACATCGGTCAGCTCACCGCCCTCGAGGGCGTGTGGGAACAGGGCACGAACCTCCACCACGCGCTGCTGCTGGCGGGCCGCCACCTCCGGCGCCACCCCGACGCCCAGCCCGTGGTGCTGGTGGTGACCGACGGCGAGCCGACGGCGCACCTCGAGCCCGAGGGCGACGCCGAGTTCAACTACCCGCCGCTGCCCAGGACGCTCACCAAGACGCTGAACGAGGTCGACGCCCTGGCGCGCTTGGGCGCGACGATCTCGGTGTTCAAGCTCGGCGACGACCCGCGGCTCGCGCAGTTCGTCGACATCGTGGCCCGGCGCGGTGGTGGCCGGGTGGTGTCACCGGACGAGGAGGGCCTCGGCGCCGCGGTGGTGAGCGACTACCTGAAGTCGAGGCGCCGGCGGCGCTGACCGCGGGTGTCGGGTGCGGGCCGTCTTGCGCTGGGGTGGGTGCAGGACGGTTCGCGTGCGGGTGGTGTCGGGCCGACGGCGGCGCTGACCGTGGGTGTCGGTGCGAGCGGTCTTGTGTCGGGTCGGGTCGGGTGCGGGGCTGTGCGGGTGGTGCCGGGCCAGCCGGCCGGTGCCGCTGGCAGAGGTGTGTGGTGGCTGGACGGGCGTCGCCCCACCTGAAGTCGAGGCGCCGGCGGCGCTGATCGCGGGTGTCGGGTGCGGGCCGTCTTGCGCTGGGGTGGGTGCGGGGCGGTTCGCGCGTGCGGGTGGTGTCGGGCCGACGGCGGCGGCCGATGCTGTCGGCGGAGGTGTGTCGTGGCCGGAAGGGCGTTGGCAACCACCTGAAGTCATGGCGCCGTCGCCCGTCACGCTGGCGCGAGCCGCGTTGCGTGGGGCGGCTCGCGTGCTGGGCGGCATCGAGCACTGGCCGAAGCCCAGGCCCCGCTGACCGGCGGGCTGTCGCAAGCGTCCGTGCATCGGGGCCAAGCGCAGGAGGGCGCGGCCAGCGCTGGTGCCGCGCCGGGGCGCCAGGCCGCCGCGTCAGAGGTCGTACAGCGCGGCCAGGCGCGGTAACCGGGCCGCCATCTCGGCGCCGTCGTCGAAGTCGAAGTCCCACTGCGGGTCGAGCTCCGGGTAGCGGATGCGGAAGGCGTCCTGCGGCAGCTGCATGCCGGTGGCCTTGATGTGGGCGTTCCACGCGATCGACAGCGCGTCCTCGCCCTCGAGCTCCTCCCCGCTCTCGGCGGCGGCCACCACGACGGGCAGCCCGGCCAGTGCGTCGGGGTCGGCCAGCACGGCCTCGTAGGTCTCGCGGCCCTGGGTCAGGAGCCAGCCGCGGAAGTAGTCGAAGCCGTCGTCGGAGCAGCCGCCGTTGATGACGTAGGCCGCCGCCCACAGCGGGTTGAGGTACGAGGCGGCCATGAGGTCCCACAGGACCTGCTGGGCGGCGACGATCTCGGCCGGGGGCCGGTCGGCCAGCAGGTCCGTCGCCGCGGCCACCACGGCCTCGGTGTCGGACGGGTCGGCGACGGCCGCCCTGGCGTCGGCGATCAGCTTCCAGAAGGTGTTCGAGTCCACGGGGCGAAGCTTGGCAGAGGGGTCTGACAATTTCCGGCGGGCGGCTAGGTTGGAGACATGATCAGGACTCTGTTTCGCTCGCTCGAACCCGTGCACGGGATGATCTACTTCGCCCCCGAGGCGGACAGCCGGTACGCGAGCGCGGGCCTGGACCGGCCCGGCGGCTACTTCGCGTCACGGGCGGCGGCACTGGGGCCGGTCGGGCCCGAGGTCGTGATCGCGACCTTCTACAACTTCAACCCCGACCTCGTGCGGGCGCGCATCCCGCAGGCGTGGGAGAAGGTCACGCCGCAGCGCATCCTCGAGCTGCGGCTGGAGGCGGCGGACGAGGCGCTGCGCAAGGTGCTGCCCGACGACGTCAAGGAGATCACCGAGCTCGCCAAGCGGGCCGCCGAGCGGTCCAAGGACATGCTGCACGGCCGGCCGCTCTTCGCCGCCCACGCGAGCCTGCCCTGGCCGGACGACACGCTGCTGCAGCTGTTCCACGCCCAGACGTTGCTGCGCGAGTTCCGCGGCGACGGCCACCTCGCGGCGCTGCTGCGGCACGGCATCACCGGTCTCGAGGCGCTCGTGCTGCACGTCGCGACGGGCGACTACCCGGCCGACGCGCTGCGCAAGACGCGCGCGTGGTCGCAGGAGCAGTGGGACGCGACCGTCGAGGACCTGCGGCACCGCGGTCTCGTCGGCGAGGACGCGCTGCTCACCGAGAAGGGGCGCGAGTTGCGGCAGGGCGTCGAGGACGAGACGGACCAGATGGCCGCCCCGGCCTACGACGTCCTGTCCGACCAGGAGAAGGAGCGGTTCGTCGAGCTGGCCACGCCGCTGAGCAAGGCCGTCGTCGAAGGCGGCCTCATCCCCGGCAAGCGCTAGGAGTCTTCCCGTTCCGTGGAGGCGAGCGCCTTCTCGGTGGTGTCGTCCTTGCCCACGCGGTGCTTTCCGGGATGCGTCAGCGAGAAGTGCGCTTCCTCGCGCATGCGCTCGACCATGTGCGGGTAGTGCAGCTCGAACGCCGGGCGTTCCGACCGGATGCGCGGCAGCTCCGTGAAGTTGTGCCGCGGCGGGGGCGACGACGTGGCCCACTCCAGCGAGTTGCCGTAACCCCACGGGTCGTCCTGCGGGGCCGGGTCGCCGTAGCGGTAGGAGCGGAAGACGTTCCACACGAACGGCAGCACGGACGCGCCCAGCACGAACGAGCTGATGGTCGAGAACGTGTTGAGGAACGTGAACCCGTCCGACGGCAGGTAGTCGGCGTAACGGCGCGGCATGCCCTCGTTGCCCAGCCAGTGCTGCACGAGGAACGTGCCGTGGAAGCCGAGGAACGTCGTCCAGAAGTGCAGCTTGCCCAGCGGCTCGTTGAGCATCCGGCCGGTCATCTTCGGGAACCAGAAGTAGATGCCCGCGTACGTGGCGAACACGATCGTGCCGAACAGCACGTAGTGGAAGTGCGCCACCACGAAGTACGTGTCGGACACGTGGAAGTCGACCGCCGGCGAGGCCAGCAGGATGCCCGTCAGGCCGCCGAAGAGGAACGTGACCAGGAAGCCGATCGAGAACAGCATCGGCGACTCGAAGGTCAGCTGCCCCTTCCACATCGTGCCGATCCAGTTGAAGAACTTGATGCCGGTCGGCACGGCGATGAGGAACGTCATCAGCGCGAAGAACGGCAGCAGGACCGCACCGGTGGCGTACATGTGGTGCGCCCACACGGCCACGGACAGCATCGCGATCGCCAGCGTCGCGAACACCAGGCCCTTGTAGCCGAACAGCGGTTTGCGGCTGAACACCGGGAAGATCTCCGTCACGATCCCGAAGAACGGCAGCGCGACGATGTAGACCTCGGGATGGCCGAAGAACCAGAACAGGTGCTGCCACAGGATCACGCCGCCGTTGGCCGGGTCGAACACGTGCGCCCCGAGGTGCCGGTCGGCCGCGAGGCCCATCAGCGCCGCCGTGAGGATCGGGAACGCGAGCAGGATCAGCACGGACGTCACCAGGATGTTCCAGGTGAAGATCGGCATCCGGAACATCGTCATGCCCGGCGCGCGCAGGCAGACCACGGTGGTCGTCATGTTGACCGCGCCGAGGATCGTGCCCAGGCCGGAGATCGCCAGGCCCATGATCCACATGTCGGCGCCGACACCCGGCGAGTGCACGGCTGAGGACAGCGGCGTGTAGGCGAACCAGCCGAAGTCCGCCGCGCCGCCCGGCGTGACGAACCCGCCGACGGTGATGATGCCGCCGAAGAGGTACAGCCAGTACGAGAAGGCGTTCAGGCGCGGGAACGCGACGTCCGGCGAGCCGATCTGCAACGGCAGGACGAAGTTCGCGAACCCGAAGAGGATCGGCGTCGCGTACAGCAGCAGCATGATCGTGCCGTGCATGGTGAACAGCTGGTTGTACTGCTCGTTCGACAGGAACTGCAGCCCGGGCCGCGCCAGCTCGCCGCGCATCAGCAGCGCCATCACGCCGCCGACCATGAAGAACACGAACGACGTGGTCAGGTACATGATCCCGATCTGCTTGGGATCCGTGGTCTTGAACAGCGAGAGGAAGTACGAACCCTTCGGCCGTGCGCGCGCAGCCCCCGGATGGGGCACAACGGGCGTGGGCTTGATCGTGGTCATCGCGCCTCCTCCGTGCCAGGACTGAATCGTCCTCCGGGTCAGAGTGCGCTGCAATCCACGGCGAGCACCGCGGACGTCACCGGGACCACCGGAGCCCCCACGGAGATGCCGCTGACCTGCACGTAGTAAGCGCCGGGGGGCAATTCGCCGAATTTGACCGCCATGCTCTCCGAAATCGCGGGACTGCGCGCTTCGACCTGTTTGCCGTTCTCGTCGAGCAGCGCCACCTTCAGCGCCCGCGGGGTGGTGTCGCGCAGCTCGACGGTGACCTCCAGGGTCTCGCCGACCAGCACCAGGTCGGGCACGGTGACCTGCGGCTCGGTGGTGGTGAGGTTGCGCGGCACGATCGACTTCGCCGTCAGGAACGACTCCACCGCGTCCAGCACGGCGGCGTTGTCCTGCAACGACGTGTGCTGCTCGGTGACCCGGTGCAGCGTGTTCGACGACAACGCCACACCACGCCGTGCCGCACCGACCGTCGGCACGGTCGCGTCTCCGTACAGATCGTCGCCCTCGTACGTGCGGAAGCACGTGACCTTGCCGTCGGCGATACGCGCAGTCGTGGCCGTGGGTTGCTTACCGCCGATGATCGCGTACGTCTTGTCGGCGAACGTGTCGGTCAACGCGCCGTGGAACGCCGCCGCGTCCGCGACCATCTTCGTGTCGAGCTCGGGCAAGGACACCTCGGTGGTCTTGAGCAGGCCGCCGGGCGACTCGATGCACGCGTACTCGGGCAGCAGCTGGTGCAACGACGGCATCGACCGCGCGAACTCCGTGAGGTCGACCGCCAGCGGCCCCAGTCCCTTCCGCACGCCGTTCACCAGCTGGTCCAGCGCCGTCGCCGCGCCCCGGTAGGGCGTGCCCATCGTGATGAGCTTGTCGGTGCGCTCCGCCAGCCCGCACTGCTCGATGCACCAGCGCGCGACGAGCCCGCCCATCGAGTGGCACACGAAACTGACCTTGGCGTCGGGACCGATCCGGTCCAGGGCCTCGTCCACCCGCCGGGCGAGCAGCGCGCCGTTGTAGCGGTTCGACAAGCGCCAGTCGTAGGCGAAGAGGATCAGGTTGCCCTTCTCCACGCTGTAACCGAGGGAGTTCATCCGGCGCGTGACCCGGTCATAGCCCTTCAACGGCGTCCAGATGCCCGGGACGACGTGCAGGTCGGCCATCAGCGCCACGGGTTCGATCCCGTCGCCGGGGTGCTCGTCGCCGATGCCGGCGGGCAGCTTCAGCCGGTGCAGGCTGCGGCCCAGCGAGAGCACGGCGCGCAGCGCGGCCCGGCCGGACACCTCCCAGACCATGCCGTCCCCGTCGCGCAACGTGCTGCCGAGGATGCCGGGCAGGACGACGACCAGATCGCTCATCAGGACTCCTCGGCGAGCGTGCGGATGAGGGTGAGCAGGTCCGGGTCCGCGGGGACCAGGTAGGTGAGCTCGTGGACCCACTTCAGGCGCTGGTCCGGTGCCGGCAACGCCAGTCGTGTGTCTCCGGCCCGAGCGCGCGCAACGGCTTTGTAGAGCGCCGCCAGGGCGTGCGGTTCCAACGCCGTCACGGCCTGCGTCAGAGCCTGAGGCGACGCGGAAGCTGCCAGCGCGCGCAGGACGTCGACGGCACGTGCCGGGTCTTCCTGTGCTTCCAGCACGAGGTCGACCACGTCGGTGTTCTCGTCCGCGAGCAGCAGCAGTGCCTGCACGGGCCGGTTGTCGCGCACGTTCTTGAGGACTTCCTTGTCCAGCAGCTCTTCCCGGCGAGTGGCGAGCAGTTCACGGCGACGGGCGGGCGTCGCGTCGACGAACTCGTCCGCGAGGCTCGCGAGCAGCCACGGCCGGTAGGCGAGTGCCACGCCCTGCTGCCGTGCGGTCGTCCGGCGCGACTGCATGACCTGCGCCTCGATCAGGCTGGTGCCGTACAACGCCTCGGTGACGGCGACGTCCGCGTCCGTCGACAGCAGCTCGGGGTGCGCCACCAGGACCGCGCGCTCCTCGGCGTACGACCGCGCGAACACCCACGAACGCGCGGTCCTGAGCAACGCCCGGTCCACCGTCAGCCAGTCCGGCACCGAGTCCCACGGCCACGGTCCCGAGTCGTAGTGGCGGCGGGCGATGTCGTGCACGTCGTGGAGCGCCTGCCGGGACTGGCCGACGTGCGTCAGCGCCTGGCACAGCCACTGCGCCGCCGCCGGGTCGCCCGCCCTGGCCGCCGCCGCGCGCAGCACGAGCAGCGTGGCGAGGTGCGGGCCGGTGAACCGCGCGGTGACCCGGTCCCAGGTCTCGTCCACGACGCCGGGGCGGCCCAGGCCCGCGCAGACCGTGTCGAGCGTGAACAGCGCGGCCGCCAGCGTCGAGAGCCGGTCGGTGTTCTCCGGCAGCAGGCACACCTCGACCGTCCGCAGGCCGGTCGCGAGCGCCTCGTGGTCCTGGCCCGCGTCGCGCTGGCGGCGCATCAGGTTGTGCAGCGCCTGGGCGTGGATCCGCAGGCCTTCGGCGAGACCGGCGGCCTGCCGCGCGGCCGTCAGGGCGGCGTCGGTGCGGCCCACCAGGCTGTGGGCGACGCTCAGGCTCAGCGCCGCGTCGGCGAGCTGCGGGACGAACGCGGCGTGGCGGCCGAGCGTGCCGCTGATCTCCGCGGCCTGCTGCGTCGCCCGGTCGGCGTCGGCCAGCCTGCCCAGGGCGAGGTGGTCGCGGCCGAGCTCGACCAGCGCGGTGACCAGGTCCGCCAGGTGCACCGGGTTCGTCTGCGCGAGGGCGTAGTACAGCTCGACGGCCTGCTTCGAGCGTTGCACAGCCTCGTAGCGACGGCCGGTCTCACCGCACCGGGCAGCGAGGGCGGTCATGGCGCGCGCAAGCGGTGCGTCGGAGTCTGTTGCGGCCACTGCCTCTCTCGCCGTGGACAACGACTCCGCGCGCCGTCCCAGCATCGCGTACGTGTCGCTCAGATCCACCAACGCGCCACTGAGGTGCGCCGCGTACGTGGGGTTGTCGCCGCCGTGTGTCATCGTCTTCGCGATGCGTTGCGCAAGTCTTTTGTGCGTGAGGCTTTCCGCGGTCGTCGGGGTCGACGCCACCAGTTCGCGATAGCGCACCACTGCCTCTTCCGCGGGCGCCACGGCCTGTTGCAGCCGGCCTGCCTCGCGGAACCTCCGGCCGAGCTTGTTCAGCACGAACGCGAGGTCCGCCAGGTACATCCGCAGCGCCGGCACGAGCGTGCGGAAGTGCTCGGCGGCTTCCTCCAGCGGCGCGACGGCCTCATCGCCACGGCCCCAGTGCATCAGCTCGTTCGCCGCCGTCGTCGCCGCGAGAGCGATGTCCGGCAACAACATCGGGTTCATGACCGCGAGCGCCCGCAACCCGTCCAGCGCCTTCGTGCCGGCGTGCCCGCAGTGCCGCCACGCGTACTTCCACAGGTAGCCCGGCACGTTCGGCGGGACGCCCGCCTCCATCCGCTGCCGGTACAGCTCGATCAGCGCGCACGCCACCACGTCCGCGCCCGGCGCGAAGACCTCGTCGCGGCTCGGGGCGAACTGCGGCCGCAGGTGGTCGGCGAACGTCTGGTGTGTGAGCTTGAAGACCGCCGTTCCTTCTTCGCCGTCCTGCACGATGTGGCGGCCCAGTTCGGTCAGCACGGCGGTGACGTCCTCACGGCTGAACATCTCGCCCGACAACGCTTCGGCGACCGCCCGCCACTCCTCCTCCGGGAACCCCGCACCGTAGCTCCACGTCAGCGCCGTGAGCAGCGCACGGGCGGACGGCACCTTCGCCAGCTCACGGTCGAAGGCCGCGTCCAGCGACAGCTTGAAGTCGGCGCCCCCGTCCTCCAGCACCTGGTCGGTGATCATCCACGCGGTCAGGAACGGCAGCTTCGCCAGCTCGTCCACCGCGGCCACCGGAAGCCCCGCGCCGAGCCGGGCGAGCACGTACTCCCGGACGTCCGCCTCGCTGCCGGCGTCGTCGAGGTCCAGCACCTCGACCGGCGACAGCTCGGTGAGCAGCGGCGCGCCACCCGCGACCCGGTGCGCCTGGCGGGTCGAGACGATCACGACGGCGTGCTGCGCGAGCTTGGTCAGCAACGAGGTGGCGATCGAGAACGACTCCCCGCGCGCCTCGTCCAGCCCGTCTACGACGAGCACCGGCGGTGAGGCGAGCGCGCCGACCACGCCGACCAGTTCGGCGGCACCGCGCCGCGGCCCCTCCGGCGGGGCGATCAGGCCCGCCGCGGCGAGCTGGCGGCTGAGCAGGTCGGCCACCCGGTCGGCGTCCATCGCGCGGGCGTGCACGGCGGCGTCGACCGAGCCCGGGCCGGGGTCGGCGTGCCGGAACGGCGGCCCCGCGGTCAGCAGCAGGTCCCGTTCCGCGGCGTTCGACAGGCTCACGACCCGGCCGACGACCGCCGACTTGCCGGTGCCGGGCGACCCCGTGACCACGCGCAGACCGGCGGTCCCGGACCGCACCCAGCCCACGACCCGGTCGACCTGGGCGGTGCGGCCGGTGAACCACGACCGGTGGTCCGCCGAGTCACCACCGCGGGCGGCGAGCAGGAGGTGCTTCACGACCGTGTTCGCGGCGTACAGGGGATTCGGGAGCATCGGCTGTGCGGAGCCGTACTGCATGAAGCGCGGCCGTTGCACGTCGCTGTCCCACGCGTTCAGCAACGCCGTACCGACCGCGCCACCGTCGACCAACGCCGTGCGGTCGCTCCAGCGCCGTGCGTCCTCCACGGCCGTGGGACCGGCACGCAGCAGCTTGCGCAACTGCCCGCCGAACAACCCGTCACGGGCCGTTTCGACGCTGGAACACGACACCAGCACGCCCGCCCAGTGCACCTGCCCGGCCAGCAGTTCCTCCTGCACGGCGGCGACCGTGCGCACGGCCTCGTCGAGCTGGGCGCCGGAGTAGCAGGCGTCGACCACGATCAGCACCTGGTGCGCGCCCGACGCGGCGCACCACAGCGCGAACTCGTGCAGCATGATGCCGTCGGCCGCACCGTCGTTGTCCCTGGCCAGCAGCCGGAGGTTGCCCGCGACGGGCAGGGCGTGCCCGCTCCACAACGCCACCAGCGCGCCGCCGTCCTGCGGCTGCCGGCGCAACGCCTTCATGTGCTCGCGGATCTCGGCCTCGGTGGGGTCGGCCAGCGGTTCGCCGTCGTAGCCCCGCAGCAGGGCGCGCAGCTCCCGCACGTCGCTCACGGCGTGCTGCAGCGGCTGCACCAGCTCGTACGAGCCGACACCGATGCCGACGAACCTGCCTCTGACCCTTTCCTGCATGCCTCACCAACCCCCTGCACGGACGTCGTCCGGTGCAGGGGGTCGTTACGCGGGGTAACTCGTTCGGCCGAGTCCTCGGGCAGTTCGGCGTTCGCGTTCTTCTCCGCCGTCACCTCGACGATGGTCTGCGACGCGCACGGCGCTCGCGTCCGCCTCTACGCGCAGCTCAGGACCGGGTTCGCCCAGTCGGCGTGGTCGTGGGCGTTGCCATCACCCCCGTCGGTGGCCCGGAACGTCACCACGGCCGCTCCGCTCGTGTCGACCGTGATCGGTACAGCGGCGCTTCCCCCTGACAGCACGGGGCTCTGGTAGACCTGCTGCCCGTCCTTCAGCACCTCGAACCGGACGGTGCCGTCGCCGTTCGTCTCGTCGTCCACACCGATCGTCGCGGTCAGCGTCGAGCACTTCCCGCCCGTGTAGACCTGGAACTCCGAGTCGGGGTGCACGCCGACACCGCGGTCGAACTTCGCGCCCCGGATGCTGATCGGCAGGCCGTCGCCCGCCCGGTCCTCGCCGTTGCTGCGGTCGCGTTCGACCGGGCCCCACCCGTTGCGCTCGCTGAGGAACTCGAGCGCGGAGACCTGCGCCTCGCCCCGCGGCGCGCGCGGCGTCGCGGTGAAGTCCTTCGTCAGCGTCGTGACGCCCTTGCCCGAGGTGATCTCGGCGAACACCGGGCGGGTGCCCGTCGGGCCGCCGTCGCGCTTGATCGTCACCGCTGCGTACCCGCCGGAGAGGTCGGCGGTGGCCGGCGACACCGACCAGCCCTCCGGTGCGGTCAGCCGCGCCGTCGTGGCGCCGGGGCAGGCACTGGTGACCACGAGCTCGGCCTCGACCTGCTCGCCCGGTTCCAGCGCGGTGTCGGCCGCCCGCAGCTCCGCCGCCGGGGCGCAGTCGGCCTGGTGGCCGAGCTTGCCCGTGGCGGCCTCCACGGGCGTGAGCGGGCGCAGCAGCACGGAGTAGGCGTACTCGTTGCCGGCCTCGACCTGGTACTGCGGCAACGGCTCGTGGAACGTCTCGCTCACGCCCGTCACGCGGTGCGCGGCGTGCAGGCTGGTCCAGCCGGCGTTCTTCTGGAGCGCGAACGGGTACGCGGCGCGGTCCAGGTCGTCGTACTGCGAGACCCGCACGTCGAGGTCGCCCGCGACGAGCAGGCCCGTGCGGCCGTTGGACAGCGTCGCCCAGCGCGTGTCCGCGTGGTTGCCGTGGTCCTGCGGCTTGTAGTAGTCGTGGAACTCCTCGTCCACAGTGGACTGGTGGACGCCGACGGGGTTGCCGGACTTGCGGTCGTCGTAGTTCTCGCCGGGACCGCGGCCGTACCAGGTGAACTTCCGGTGGTCCTGCGGCACCTTGAGCGTGAAGCCGATGCCGGGCAGGTAGCTCAGGTCGCGCATCCGGTCCCGCGCCGCGACCCGGTGACCGACGTGGACCTCGCCGTCACCGGTGATCCGGTAGGTGAAGGTCTGGCCGAACGATGCGTCCTGCACCGCCTGGGCCGTCGACTTCGCCGTGATCACCGTGTCGGCGCCGGACTGCGCGACCGTGACGCTCGACGGTGTGGTCTTGAGCCGGTCGAGGCCGGTGCGGTACCAGGACGTGTCCTCGCTCATGAACTCGTTCGACAGCGGCGCCCGCCACGCGTCGAGCTCCGGCCCGGTCTCGAGCAGCTCGGTGCCGCGCACGCGCATCGACGTGAGCGTGCCGGTGGACTTGCCGACCACGTACCGGAAGTCCCTGCCGGACACCACGACCTCGGTGGCGGTCTCGGTGGTGGTGAGCTCGCCGGGCGCGCCGGCCGTGTGCAGGCCGGTGACCTGCGTGCCGCCCAGCGGGAACTGCGCGATGCCGACGTCGTTGCCCTTGCGATCGGTCGCGCGGACGGTGAGGAAGCGCTCGGTCGGGGCGCCGAAGTCGGGCAGCGCGATCGTGCCCGGCTGGAGCCTGCCGTGGTGCCGGGCGACCGTGCGGCCGTTGTCCTGCACCTCCCAGCGCAGCTCGAGGTCGTCGGTGCCGGTGAACTGGCGTTCGCTGACGATCGTGAGCTCGGTGCCGGCGAAGGAGAAGCGGATGGGGGAGTGCACCGCCATCAGCTCGGTGGTCTCGGGCTGGGGCCTGCGGTCGGACCACACCAGGCCGTCGACGCCGCCGGTGCCCGCGCCGTAGGACTGCTTGCGGCCCTTGTCCTCCAGCTTCTCGAAGTCGAGCGCGAGCACCGCGGTGGACTTCGGGTCCCGCGCCAGCTCCGCCCCGGTCAGCGCGCGGTGGTAGATCCGGACCTGGTCGACCGCGCCGTGGGCCATGCGCGTGCCGGCGTTCTCCTGCATGGTCTCGGGGTTGCGGCCGATGTTCACCGGCCAGTGCGACCAGTCGATCGTGCCGGCGAAGTCGCTGGTGGCGACCTCCTGGCCGTCGATCAGCAGGCGCAGCTTCGCGCCGTCGAACGTGCCGGTGACGCGGTGCCAGTTGCCGAAGAAGTCCGCCGGGACCTTCGCCTTGACCGCCCGCCAGGTGCCGCTGTGGATGAAGAACTCCAGGGTGGTGGAGTCGGACATCTTCAGCGCGTACTGGTGGTCGCCCTTCGCGATGACCGTGAAGTCACCGGTCCAGGTGTCGGGCTTGACCCACGCGTCGAGAGTGAGTCCCGTCGTCACCTCGTCGAGCTTGCGGTCGCGGTAGATCTCGACGAAGTCGTCCAGACCGCTGAGCTGCAACGCCTTTCCGTGCGGTCCGTCCACCTGGGACGGTTTGCCGGACAGGTACGACAGGATGCCGTTCGCGTCGTCGGGGGTCGTGTAGAGGGGGAGCGCGATGTTCTGCTCGGCCCAGTCCCAGATGAAGCCGCCCTGCACCTGAGGGTAGGCGCGCACGACGTCCCAGAACTCCCGGAAGTTGCCGAGGCTGTTGCCCATGGCGTGCGCGTACTCGCCCATGATGATCGGCTTGGTGGTCGTCTTCGCCTTGGCCTCGAGGCTCGCGGGCGACGGGTAGCGGGGGCCGGCGACGTCGGCGTAGGGCGCGTCGCCGTCGGGCACGTTCGGCTGGTGGTAGAGCGGCCGGGTGTCGTGCGCCCGCGCGTACTCCGCCATCGCGTGGTGCGCCTTGCCCAGGCCCGCCTCGTTGCCGGTGTCCCACATGACCACGCTGGGGTGGTTCTTGTCGCGCTGCATCATCGCGACGAACCGGTCGTGGAACGCGTCCTGCCACTCGGGGAGCTCGGCCAGGCAGTTGGCCGGGCAGCCGTCGTGGTGGTGGGTCTCGATGTCCACCTCGTCGGCGATCATCAGGCCGTTGCGGTCGGCGAGCTCGTAGAAGTACGGGTCGCTCGGGTAGTGCGAGGTGCGCACGGCGTTGATGTTGAACCGCTTCATCAGCTCGACGTCCCTGTCCTGGTCGGCGCGGGTGACGTGGCGGCTGCCGTGGACGGAGGTCTCGGCCCGGTTCGTGCCGCGGAACAGCACGCGCTTGCCGTTGATCTTGAGCTGCTTGTCGACGATCTCGATCTCGCGGAACCCGACGGGCTGCGTGCCGGTCTGGACGACGCGCCCGTTCTTCAGCAGCTCGATCCTGAGCCGGTAGACGTTCGGGGTCTCGTCGGTCCACTTCAGCGGGTTCGAGACCGTGCCGCCGTCGATCCTCACCTCCCGGCCCCGCGGGTCGAAGAGCCTGGTCCGGACGGTGTGGCCCTCCTGCGGGCCGCCGATCCTCACGTCGGTGGCGATCGTGGCGTCGCGGTACTGGGCGTCCAGGTCGGTCTTGATCGTGACGTCCTGGAGGTAGGTCTTCGGCGTCGAGTAGAGCCAGACCTCGCGGAAGACGCCGGAGAACCGCCACTGGTCGTAGTCCTCCAGGTGCGAGCCCGCCGACCAGCGGTGCACCTGGAGCCTGAGCGTGTTGCGGCCCGGCTTCAGCCTGCTCGTGATGTCGAACTCCGCGGGCGTGTAGCCGCCCTGGTCGTAGCCGACGTAGGCGCCGTTCACCCAGACGAAGTAACCGCTGGTCACGCCCTCGAAGCGGACCAGCGTGCGGTCCCAGTCCGCGGGCAGGTCGAACGTCTTCTCGTAGACCCCGGTGGGGTTGACGTCGCGCGGGATCGCCGGCGGGGCGTCCGGGTACATCTCGGTGGGGATGTTGCGGAACATCGGGTGGTCGAGGAAGTCCGACTGCCACGTGTGGGGGACCTTGACCGTGCGCCACCCGTCCGGGGTGTCCCTGACGTCCTCCGGCCTGTCGAACATCCGGATCCGCCAGTCGCCGTTGAGGCTCAGGCGCTTCTCCGGCCCGAGATCCGGGTGGGGAGGCTCCTGGTTCTCGGCCGTCATCCTGGGGTTCTCCAGGTAGGCCAAGGCGTCCAGGGGTTCGGCGTGTGCGGTCGAGGGGGAGAGTGAGAGCGCTACCACCGTGGCTACGACGACACGAAGCATGCCTTCGGAAGCTAGGGGCGCGCTGACAACGTCGTCAACGAATGTCCGATCTTTCTGTCTCGGAGTGCCCGGCGTGGTCGTCCCAACAGCCGGAAAACGCACTCCATCCGGCGGCACGCGTTAATGTCGGAAGCATGCAGACCTGGTCATCGATTCCTGTGCCGCGGGTTCCGGGGGACCCCCGCCCGCTGCGGCTGTTCGACACGGCTACGGGCGAGGTGCGCCCCACGGCTCCAGGAGACACCGCCAGGTTGTACGTCTGCGGCATCACGCCGTACGACGCGACGCACCTCGGCCACGCCGCGACCTACCTCGCGTTCGACATCGTGCACCGCGTGTGGCTCGACAACGGGCACAACGTGCACTACGTGCAGAACGTCACCGATGTGGACGATCCACTCCTGGAGCGCGCGCTGCGGGACAAGGACGACTGGGTGGTGCTCGCCATGCGCGAGACCGCCCTGTTCCGCGAGGACATGGAGGCGCTGCGCGTCCTGCCGCCACAGGACTACGTGGGCATCGTCGAAGCCGTCCCGGAGATCGTCGAGGTGGTCGCGAAGCTCGTCGCCGACGGCCACGCCTACCGCGTGGACGACGACGAGTACCCGGACGTGTACTTCTCCCACGACGCGACGGGCCGGTTCGGCTACGAGTCGAACTACTCGTCCGAGGAGATGCTGCGGCTGTTCGCCGAACGCGGCGGCGACCCGGACCGCCCCGGCAAGCGCCACCCGCTCGACGCCCTGCTGTGGCGCATGAAGCGCCCCGGCGAGCCCTCGTGGCCGTCGGAGCTGGGCGAGGGCCGCCCCGGCTGGCACATCGAGTGCAGCGCCATCGCCCACAACCGCCTCGGCATGGGCTTCGACGTGCAGGGCGGCGGCTCCGACCTGATCTACCCGCACCACGAGTACTCGGCCGCGCACGCCGAGGCCCAGACCGGCGAGCACCCGTTCGCCCGCCACTACGTGCACGCGGGCATGATCGGCCTCGACGGCGAGAAGATGTCGAAGTCGCGCGGCAACCTGGTCTTCGTCTCGAAGCTGCGCGCGGAGAAGGTGGACCCGAACGCCATCCGCCTGGCCCTGCTCGCGGGCCACTACCGCTCCGACCGGCCGTGGACCGGGGCCCTGCTGGACTCGGCCCTGGCCCGCCTGGACAAGTGGCGCCGCGCGGTGTCGCTCGACACCGGACCGTCCGCTGTGGACACCGTCACCCGGTTGCGCGACCACCTGGGCAACGACCTCGACACCCCGCGGGCGTTGGACGCCGTCGACGCCTGGGCCGACGAGGCGTTGGCCCGGGGCGGGGCGGACAAGCACGGGCCTTCTCAGGTTCGCACCGCTGTGGACGCGCTTCTGGGCGTGGAGCTCTAGGCCGGCCAGATGCGATGGCGGTCCTCGGCTGAGGCCCGCCATCGCTGGTTCGGGAGACCTGGAAGGATCAGGCCAGGCTGAACACGTAGGTCGCGAGCACGATGCCGGACGTGGCCTCGCGCGACCCGTTCGTGTACCACCGCTCCGTGGTCGTGGTGGTCTGCGGGATGAAGGTCGTTGAGATCGCCTCGAACTTCCACCCCTCGGCTTCCATGTCGTTGAGCATCTGGGTGTGGTTGTTGCTCTTCCGCGTCACGGTGGCCATCCCAAGGCTCGAACGCGCCGATGTGCTTTCGAGGTCGATCGAGATCTGGAAGAGCCTCGCTCCCTCGGCCTTCGCCGTGCGGGCCTGCCCAGCCGTTGAAGCGGCGAAACGGGCCGCCGCGGCCTCAGCCGCCCGGCGCTCTTCGGCAACCTTCTTCGCGGCGAGCTCTTCTGGAGTCTTGCTGAAAAGGGCCACTTCCACTCTCCTGCCGTCCTGTGTGCAGCGGGCTTGTCGAGCGGGTGATGGCGGCCGTTGCAGGCGGTCGGAACGTGGAACC